>CAYZKL010000003.1:15495-19675 GCA_964478855.1 uncultured Flavipsychrobacter sp. | reverse complement strand
AGGATAGAATTTACCGGTGGCATCCGCAAGGATGCTTCATCAGAATGGATGCCGTTCACCTCAGAGCAGTACAACTTTATGGATAAGCCCACGCGCCTGTTCTTCATGAAGGCCGTCATGAAACATCTGCCCGTCGCCGGTTTTCACAGCTTCCGCAATGGTGATGCGTTTATGGATATTCGTTTACTGTCTATGTTTACCGTGCAATACCAGGATGGTAAGGAAATGGGCATTGCAGAAACAGTCACGTTCTTTAATGATATGTGCTGCATGGCACCCGCCACGCTCATAGATAAGCGCATAAAATGGCTGCAGACAGATGGCAACAAGGTTCTTGCCGAATTCACCAACAACGGCAAAACAATAACTGCATGGTTGCACTTCAATGAAAAGGGCGAACTTGTCAACTTCGTTTCCGGTGACCGCTATGCCGCCGGCGATAAGGGTACCATGCAAAAGCTTACCTGGGCCACCCCGCTCACAAAGTATAAGGAGATCAACGGCCGCCACCTGGCAGGTTATGCCGAGGCCATTTATTCATATCCCTCCGGCGACCTGTGTTATGGTACGTTCAGGCTGAAGCGTATTCAATACAATTGCCGGGATTTGAAGTGATGTGACTTTGTTTGTGTACTTTACATGTACTCAGCACTGCATCATGAAGATCCTCCTGTTATTATTCACTGTATTCCTGCTATCTGCTACCATATCCCGTGTCGCTACCGGCTCGTGGAATTTTGTACTGGCAGGCAATATCGGTATGTGCGCCATGTTGTTCCTGACCGCCTTTGGTCACTTCTACTACCCTAAGGGTATGGAGATGATGATGCCCGGTTTTATCCCGTTCAAAAAGGAGCTGGTCTTCATCACAGGTGTTATTGAGTTGTTGGCGGGTATCGGCTTGTTGTTTCCGCAGTACAGGTATCTTACCGGCATACTGCTCATTGTCTTTTTTATAATGATATTGCCTGCCAATATCCACGCAGCTGTTAACCATATAGATTTTCAGAAGGCCACTACCGATGGTAGTGGCGTATCTTACCTGTGGTTCAGGTTGCCCATGCAGGTATTGCTTATAGCATGGGTTTGGTTCTTCAGCATCCGCAGGTGGTAGCTTGCACCACCAGTTTCAGCCATGCTTTGATCACTTTTTGCAGCTTCTTTTCTTTCGCGCGCATATCATCCATATCCTTTATGATCAGCAGCCTTCTGCCGTCTTTATAGTCGCCTTCCAGCAGCCCACTGGTATCGTTCACCTTTGCTCCGCTGGGGAACACCAGCATTATCCGTCCCTTGTGCAGGTTCATCACTATCATATCCCTCTTGTATTCCTTCGGGTCAAATGGGGCCATCTCGCCTGTGTAGTAAAAGCTCGGGTTGTTCCATTTTATCTGTTCGCCTATTTCTTTATCAGTGGCCAGTATGGTTTGCCGCAGGGCTTCTATTATCGGTGCTATATCTGCCGGTAGCCGCTGTATGTGTGCCGTTACCAGTTCTGTATCGGTCGGTTTTGGGTTATTCTTTTTCATTCAGGCATTTTATCAAAACTAATAAAAATGAATTGTATCAGCTATACGTTGTTCTTTATTTGCAACATCCTGTAATATCGTATTTTTAATAAAATTTACACCAAACACAGCTACCCTGGTTTATTCGGTCATTAAACGCTACTTATTGATATGCGGCCTGTGTTTAGGCACGCAGCCCGTTTATGCACAGTTGGTCAGCGGCGTGGGGTGGGGTTTTAATGTCGGCCTGGTATCAGCTATGGGCAACAGGTTTCAGCGCATCGGCTTTACGGTGCAGGGGTATTATTGTTACGACTATTTTCAGGCCAATGCCGAAGTTCGCCTCTATCATAATTTCAAAAACCTCGGCCCTGCTATCCGTTACAATGAGCTGGTTACCTCTGCGGGTCTTGTGGTAGCGTATGGCGATAAACAAACATTCCATAATCCCTTCGTAAGCATAGTGTCTAACCAGACCCGGTACCGCAATAGCCTCGGCTATGCCTACAATATATACTTCAATAAGATCCGCACCACGCAGCAGACAGGCATCATTGCTTTTCAGTTCAGGGGTTTGAGTATCATCTCAGAGAACGATCTGTTTGCACGCCCTACACTGGATCGGTTCCGTACAGGTGCTTTCCTCTTGCAGTATCAGTATCGCGACCTGTACCAGTTTGCCGTCAACTGCACCATGTGGACCGGCCAGATGGGCAATAAGATCACTACCGATAAAAGCCTGCCCTTCATAGGCTACATGGATACCACCAATGGTATCTATACCAACTATTCGCACGGCCTGTTAAGCGGCCAGTTTAAGATGATACTCCTGCCAGGGCAAACACTGCAGGCCAATGCCGGCATAGATGCGGAGCAGGTAAGGGATGCTGTTCAGAACCGTGCTATACATGATATGCGCTTCATTCCCCGCAGGTGGCACCGCCCCGAAAATTGCCACATCCCCATGCTCGATACCCTCGGCCATCAATACCTCTGCAAGCCCGGCCAGGAAATAAAACACCCCCAGCCATACTGGAATATTTTTACTGGAGCCGCTACTTTTTATTAAGAATCATGTTCTCATATTTTTGATGAAGAGCTTGCCGACATATGGCACTCGAACCAAAATGCCTCTTCTTCCGAGTAAAAGCAAAATGGCGAGCTTTTGGGCAAAGCTCGCCTGGATTTACTTGTCATCTTGATTGAAAGATTATGGCCCACCTTTCAAGAGAGAATGCCTAGAAGGTAAAACGATACCCAATATGCAACGCCACTATATAGCTGATATCGTTGAGCTTGTATTTTGCCGAACCGATCTGGTCCTGGCCATTGAGCTGGACCTCTTTGCCAAAATTTAACCATGGATCAAAATACAATCCCGCCTTTTTGAATGGCCGGATCACATACCCCACCCGTATGTTAGGGTATATGCTACTGAAGTCGACAGTTCCATTTAACCGATCCATTTCCACCGTCTTATTATAGTAGAATACTGAAGGGCCAATATGCAATCCTTCGCGGTTGTTTCTTAAAAAGTAGTCGACAAAAAGTGCGTAGCTAGGTTCGATCCTTTGATTTTTGAACCCGGCATTACGGTTTGTTTTAGCCATCATCTTATCCGGCATCGGCGAGCTGTAAACAGATCCCATAAAAGCAAAGTGTGCTGCCTTTGCCGGGCTGTACTTCAAGCTGAAGGAATAGCCTCCGAGAATGAACGGTGCAGGATCAACCTCTAAAGAAATAAAGTTGTTTGTAGTCTGATACACAGCATCGTTTTGGCCAAATGTTTGGGTGCTGATGAGCAGTAGCGGTAGTAGCTTTGTTAATTTCATATCGTATAATTTTCAGCAAAGGTCTTGCACTGAAGAAACGTATCCATTAACATTTGATAAAAAGAAACTAGCGGCTATTCATATCCGACCGCAACCTGCTTAACGACACATTTGTAATGCCTAGGTAAGAAGCTATTAAAGGATGTGGAATAAGGTTTTCCAATTCTCCGTATTCCTCCCTGAAGATCGAGAGCCTTTCTTTTGCGGGCAGTGATGCAAGGCCTATCTCTTTTGCTGTTTTTTGCATCAGCTCGTTTTTTAAAATGGTGTTGCCGAAATCCCGTATCTCTGTATTTTGTATCATCAAAGACAAAAACTGTTCCGCTTTGAACTCTACCAACTCAAGGTTGGTAAGTGCCTGGAAATTGATAAGCGATATGTTGTTCTTAGTTCGCGTGATATGTGGCGATAGCGCACCATGCTTTTTGAAGAAAGCAAGCGTGATATCATCTCCTTCCGGATTCAAAAGAAAACTTCGACAGTAACCGTCAATAATAAAGTACTCCAGGTAACTGCGCCTACCAGTCTCAACGAATACTTCATTTTGAGGTATGGACCGGTAAACAAAAAGTTCCTGCAACGCCTCAAATGAAGCGCCTGAAAGTGGGATAATGCTTCTTAAAGAGTTGTTGCTTGCACTATGTTCCATAATTCTTTTTTACAGTTTTCCCTTGAAAAGACTCAGGCCTTGAGATTAATTGGCGACGCAGCCCTAATCAAACGCCATTCGGGGATCAATGCCTCCCGCATATTACTTTTGCATGGCATGCACGCCGCCTATCACACCTTCCTAGGGTGTGCTCCAAGGTACAAATTATGTCGCAAGTATATACGTATATT
>CAYZKL010000003.1:9151-15469 GCA_964478855.1 uncultured Flavipsychrobacter sp. | reverse complement strand
ACCATGTTCCTTGATGCTGTTAACTACTCTCACCTAAGCAACCCACACGGCACCCACCATTCGCCTTCCGAAATCCGATGGCGATACAGAGAAAATATCCACACACTTTTTTCACCACACATCCCGCCACAGGCATAGCATACCCAGCATTAGCAACTGCACAATGTGGTTATCTTCATCAAAACTACCCGTTTGCTGCACCTACCTTTACGGGTTAGTTAAAAATCAGGTGCAGGCAACACAAAGAATCCTGAAGGGATGATATGATTATAGCCTTGGAAACAAAACAACATAAAACCCTGAAAGGGTGATATAATTTTAGGTAAACAAAATTGCACACTGTGAAAAAGTGAGAAGTTTTTTTAGCACTACTTCATTGATTATCAATCACAATGTGGGAAATTTTATTTTTTGCACACTTGAGAAAAACTATCAAAAATGGATTGAGATTATTAGAGGCGAAAAAAACCGCAGGAAAAAAGAAAGCGAAATACAGGCGCTCTCCGCTCCCGCACTTCGCTCTCATTTTCTGGACTGTCCGAACAAATTATCGAACCGGCTGACAGAGTTTTTTATCAGTATTTACCAATTACAAGCAATAATTAAAGAAAGATATTAGGTTTGATTTGCGTAAGTTCGAACCGTGCTTTTTTCTGGCGATATTAGCCAATTAAGAAAAGTAGCTGCCAACATTGACAAATAGATCACTTTAAATGAAAGCAATCGTTTACACAAAATACGGCCCACCTGAAGTTGCGCGACTAAGCGAAGTGGAAATGCCTGTCCCTAAAGACGAAGAGATATTGATAAAAATCCATGCTACAACTGTTAACCGCACTGATTGTGGGTTTAGAAGTGCAGAATATTTTATCGTACGTTTTTTTGCCGGCTTGGTTTACCCTAAAAATAAAATACTGGGATGCGAGTTTGCAGGGAAAGTAGAAGCTGTAGGAAAAAATGTGCAGGACTTCAAACCCGGTGACAACGTATTCGGATATGACGACAAGAAATTTGGTGGACATGCAGCGTATAAAGTTATGACCGCGGATGGTTGTGTAACGACCATGCCCGCCAACATGACTTACCAGCAAGCGGCACCAATTGTAGAAGGCAGCCATTATGCTCTTTGCGACATCCGGTCAGCAAAGATCACAAGCGGTCAAAACATCTTGATAAACGGCGCAACTGGTGCCATAGGTTCTGCAGCTGTTCAATTAGTAAAATACCTGGGCGCAAGGGTTACTGCTGTATGCGATACTAAAAATATTGACCTTATAAAATCTTTAGGCGCCGATACCGTCATCGATTACACCAAAGAAGATTTTACCAAATTAAATGAGTTATTTGATGTCGTGTTTGATGCTGTTGGTAAGAGTTCATTTGGGAAATGTAAACCTTTGCTTAAAAAAAGGGGGATTTATATGTCAACGGAACTAGGGTATATGTCTCAAAACCCGTTTTTGGCGATAATTACACCTTTCCTGGGAGGGAAGAAGGTCCTGTTCCCTATTCCAACCATTAATAAAGAGGATGTTATCTTTCTAAAAGAGTTGGTGGCTACCGGGAAATACAAACCGGTAATTGACCGATCCTACCCGCTAGAACAAATAGTGGATGCTTACACGTACGTGGAAACCGGACAAAAAATAGGGAATGTGGTAATAGCCGTATGAGAAAAAAATCTCCGTGAATAAGTTTAGACGCAGGTGGTCACAATTCACTTTTCCGCTATTTTTTTTGATTTTTTTGTGGGTGTAACTTTAAATGTGCGTTACAAACGCACCGCCGTGGAATCCTCGTTATAAACGAGGACTAGTGGGGTGATTTGTGCCGTTTTGCGTTATTTTAATTTGTTTTCCTTCGTTTGGATTGCACAGATGTGTGAACTATTTGCATTTGTCTTAAACATTTGTAACTTTAAATTAAACTAATTTAAAGATTATGAAACATCATTTTATATTATCCTTATTTGCTTTGTTTGTTTGCAGCACGGTATTCGCCCAAAAAATGGACGGAGAGCTTAAGCCAAAACGTGTTACGACAAAACCAGCCCCCTCGGAATTCTTTTTTTCGAACAAGGCGCTCAAACCTGACAAAATTGACCGCGAAGCTCCTGTGGTTATCACTCAGTTTAATGTGACACTTCCCCAGGATCAGGAGTTTTATGCCCGCACAGGAAGTGGTAAACTGGATAACTCTACTGACGCACAGGTATTGTTGCGCTTTCATCTTAGCAATATAGACAAAGCGAAATTTCAGAAGGCTACCGATGAATTAGCCGATTATTTGAAGGCAAATTTGCAGGCGGCAGGATTTAAAATTGGAAATTATTCTGACTTTTCTTCCGGGAAAAAGTATTCAGGTATTGATCTAAAGCCTGCGCCAAAAGGTGAAATACCGGATCTATTCGGCCCCGCTTTTACTGTTCCGGGTGAATTTAAATTAGCAAAGAAAGCCGTAATGTACTCTGCATACGAGCAACCATTGTATGCAGCCCAATCGATGAAAGTAGGCTACATTGCCGTTGAGAAAAAAATTAACTTACTGACCTTTGGTTGGGTGTTGAATTTCATGGAATTTGAGACCAAATCAAACATAACAAATAGTAGCAATTCAATAAGCATGAGTTATAATGCACAGTTGTACGGAGATCCCTGGCTTTCTTTAATGAGTCCTAACCTGAAGGGTTCCATAGGGATACAACCTAATTCTACAGACAGAGCAAAAGATGCGACGTATGGTTATACTTATGGCCGTGAGTTTGCAATAAAAATAGACAAAGAAACAGGTGATGTAGAAATTGACAATGATAAATTTATTGCGGCCTACCTCGAACTAGGTAAAAGTTATATTGACAATATAACAGCACTAATGGCGCCATCCGCACAATAGTAGATTCATCCACACGGTCACGGCAAGTACTCGTTATAAACGAGGACTAGCGAGGGGAAACAAGAAAGGGCAGAAACGCTGCGCACTGTTGCTAATTAATCTTTAGAGCGAGAAACAGAGCGGGAGCGGAGGGAAAATGAGAACGGAGAGGGCCATCGCTCTTCGCTCTGACGCTCTCCGTTCTCATTTTGTGGTCCCGCCAGGAATCGAACCTGGATCTAAAGTTTAGGAAACTTCTATTCTATCCATTGAACTACGGGACCGTTACTCCTAAACCTGTAAAAGGAGCGCAAAAATAGGATTATCTGAACACCTTAGCAAGTGAAAATCAAGATAATTCTATTATTCTTCTTTCCGCTTTACAGCAATCTGGGCTTTCGCGGGGTCGGTAGTTGTGTTCCCTGCCTGCCGCCACCGCAGGGTGTACAGCAGTTGCAGTATGTCTTTGTGGAGGAAATCGTTTGCCGGTTGCAGCGAGTCGGCATTGGGTGTGGCCTCAAAGTACAGCGCACCGTGTACAAAGTTGCGGCCCGAGTCTGTAGCGAGGAACTGGTACTTAGATGCCGTATTGCCTTCCAGCACATACAGTACCCCGCTGGAGTAGCCTGTGTTGAATTCATGTGGCTCTATGTTCGGGCTTATTTTATGGTGCAGGAACGATAGTCCGTATGCGTCCTCTACCAGTTTCGTCAGCGGCTGCTGCGGGGTTATGGCCTTGTAGGTCAGGTTAATGACTGCACCCAGTTCGGGGAAGTCTATATTGATCCAGTAGCGCTTCTCGGCATCATAGCCGTTCTCCTTCTGGTACACGGTATCCCTGCGTATCACCGCATATTCAGGGTATTCAAAGGTGTACGGGAATCCCGGCTCGTTAAATACTACATATCTATGCTCGGCCGGCGTATCTATACGGAAATAGCCTTGTGGCTTTGGTGGCAATATATCCGGCCGGCAGGCGGCAAAGGATATAAATAGCATTAAAAATATTATGTAACGCGGCATGGCTCAAAAATAAGGCAATTGGCTGAATAGTGGCAGCATAGGGCAATTGTTCAGGGGATTTGGGATAAAGATGTCAACAAATCGGCTTAAATTCGCAACCTGATAAAAACAGATTTTATGGCAGACCAACCAATACCGGAGCAACAGCTCAATATAGAACTTTCAGAAGAAATGGCCGATGGCGCTTATGCTAACCTTGCTATTATCACCCACTCATTTGCTGAGTTTGTGATCGATTATGTGAATGTAATGCCCAATGTGCCTAAGGCAAAGGTGAAATCCCGTATCATAATGACCCCTCAGCACGCCAAGCGCATGATGAAGGCGCTGATAGACAATGTAAAACGTTTTGAGGCCCAGTACGGCAATATCAAGGACCAGGAGACATCGGCAATGCCTTTCAACATTGGCACGCCTCCTACCGCGCAGGCATAATACCATCCTCCGGGCAGGGTACTGTTTCAATTTGGCCCGGGAATAAAATTACCACATGAACGATAAAATACTCATACTTGATTTCGGATCGCAGTTTACCCAACTGATCGCCAGGCGGATACGCGAACTGAATGTTTATTGCGAGATACAGCCATGCACAAAGCCTGTCACTTTCGACAGTTCTTTGAAGGGCATCATTCTTTCCGGCAGCCCGTTCTCGGTCAATGACCCTACGGCGCCTACGCCGGATATTGCTGCGCTTGCGGCAAAACTGCCGGTGCTTGCGGTGTGCTATGGTGCACAGTTGCTGGCCAGGCAGAGTGGCGGCGAGGTAGGTCAATCAACACACCGTGAATACGGCCGTGCGCATCTGCAGGATGTTGCTGTCGATCCGTTGTTTGCTACAATTACCAATGGCTCCCAGGTATGGATGAGCCATAGCGATACTATTAAGGCATTGCCTGAGGGCTTTAAGATAATTGCCCGTACAGAGAGTATTCCTGTTGCGGCATTCAAGGCAAGCGATGCGTATTCCAAGCATCCTGTTTATGCCATACAGTTTCACCCTGAGGTAACACATACTACCGATGGCAGCCAGTTGCTGAAAAACTACATCATTGATATTTGTGGTTGCAGGCAGGACTGGACTCCGGCGGCCTTTATCCACGAAACAGTGGAGCGTATCAAAGAGCAGGCTTCGGGTAAAAAAGTAGTAATGGCATTGAGCGGTGGTGTGGACTCTACGGTTGCGGCCACACTCATACACCGTGCTATAGGCGACAACCTGTATTGCATATTTGTTGACAACGGTCTGTTGCGCAAAGGGGAGTTTCAGCAGGTACTCGATGGTTACAAGCACCTCGGCCTCAACACCAAGGGCGTTGATGCTTCAAAACGTTTTTATGACGAGCTGAGCGGGGTTTCAGATCCTGAGCAGAAGAGAAAGATAATAGGCCGTTTGTTCATCGATGTGTTCCATGAAGAGGCTGTCAGCCTGAAGGATGTCAGCTTCCTTGGCCAGGGTACCATTTACCCCGATGTTATAGAATCAATGTCCGCACATGGCGGCCCTTCCGCTACTATCAAGTCGCACCACAATGTGGGTGGCCTTCCGGAGATCATGCACCTGTCGCTCATAGAGCCGTTGCGTGCGTTGTTCAAGGATGAGGTACGTAAAGTGGGTCGTGAGTTAGGTATCGATGATATTTTCATTGGCCGTCACCCGTTCCCGGGTCCGGGCCTCGGTATCCGTATCCTTGGTGCGGTATCAGAAGATAAGGTAAAGATGCTGCAGGAAGCAGATGCGATATACATACAGCATTTGCGCGATAGCGGCGAGTATGCCCGTGTGTGGCAGGCCGGCGCAATATTGCTGCCTGTGCAGAGTGTGGGCGTAATGGGCGATGAGCGCACTTACGAGTACACCTGTGCACTCCGTGCAGTTACATCGGTAGATGGTATGACCGCAGACTGGGCACATTTGCCTTATGAGCTGCTGGCCAAAATATCTAACGACATCATCAATCGTGTGCGTGGTATTAATCGTGTGGTATATGATATCAGCTCTAAGCCTCCGGCTACTATTGAATGGGAATAATTGTATCGCATGATAAAACGCAGATTTGTTGTATTCACGCTGCTCACCTTGCTGGCAATAGGTATTGCCGGCAATGCTGATGCGCAGCGCTCTAAGAGGAAGGAGAGCAGGCAGGCGAGGAAGGAGCAGAAGATGAAAGAAAAGGTGGCGCGCAAAAAGCAGAAGCTGGAGCGCAAAGCCAGGCGCCATGCCGATTGGAACGAACCTGCACCGCAGTATAAAAAGAAACCCGTAGCGGTTAAGAAAAAACGCTCGGTCAACTATCCGCCCACTGTATTCAAGCCGCGTTACCGTGTGGATGTGCTGATGCCTATGTACCTCGATGAGTTGGTGAAAGGCAAATCTGTAACATTCAAGGATCGTTTCCCGGAGAAGGCATTGCCCGGTATGTC
>CAYZKL010000003.1:8645-9141 GCA_964478855.1 uncultured Flavipsychrobacter sp. | reverse complement strand
ATCGCTGGCGACAGCCTGTTGTAAGCAGGGTACAAGATAGATATTTACATACACGATGTGGCTTCTGTAAATGAGGCCTCACCTGTGTTGGTGAGCAAGGGCAAACTGGATTCTGCTGATCTCATCAATGGGGCAGTGCCTACTACCGATATCCCTGTACTTACAGACCATGCTAAAAAGAAACAGATCAATTTTATATCAGCACTTACTGCATCAGATGGAGGTGTTAAGGGCAATGAGTTCTTTACATTGATACAGCCGTCCCTCAAAACGCATTGTGAGTGGATAGCTGCCGACATTGAAAAGAAGTTCCCCGGCCAGCGTGTTACATTGTTGTACCGCAATCAGCAGACTGCCGAAGAAAATGCCTATGGCTACTTCTCTAAGGTTGTAGGCGGCAAGGCCAATTACAAGACAGTATCGGTAAATACGATACCGGTTTAAGTAGCACTGGCGAGTGTGGTATTTGATACAGCAAAACCAAACATCGTTATTG
>CAYZKL010000003.1:2912-8635 GCA_964478855.1 uncultured Flavipsychrobacter sp. | reverse complement strand
TTGGATAATGCCTATGCGGAGACTGTGCTGAAGATGCTGGCCCGTAATTTCCCTTCCACGCATTTCGAGGTGTATGGTATGCCCTCATGGACAGGCATCAGCAACCTGAACAAGGCTGCTGCTTATCCTAACCAGGCTATCAATATTTCCACTGCATTCCATTTCGATCCTGCTTCTAAGGCCGGGCAGTACATCAATACCAAGTACAAGAATGACTATGGTGGCAAACCTTCAGAGATGACCTATCGTGGCTTTGAGGCTATGTTCTGGTATGCTGGTTTGTTAAAGGAATACGGAACGATATTCAACGAGAACTACAGCGGTAATAAGAATGCACCGTTTACCCGTTTCGAGGTAAAACCTCAGTGGGATAACGCAGGCAATATCCTGTTTCATGAGAATATCCATGTTTCCCTTTCTACCTACGAGGGTGGGGTGCACAAGGCGGAATAGTATTAGTTAAGCTTACGCTGCCTCAGCCTGTAGATCACCAGTAGCAATACCGATACCAGCAACGACATACTTGCCAGTGTCACCAGGGGGTGCATATCCTGCATCAGGAAGGCCGTGGCAACTACAGCTATACTGGATAGTAAGATAATGGTTACCGATTGCGAATGAGTGAAACCCGCATCCAGCAGGTAATAATGCAGGTGAGTCCTGTCTGCTTTCAGCGGTGATTTTCCCTGTGCCATCCTCAGTATGAATACCCTAATGGCATCATATATCGGCATGAACAGTATTGCGATGGCTATCACGAATGCGGCCTGCGGAGAATGTACCAGTCCGCTGATGTCTTTGCCATATCCTGCGTTATAGTTTTCTGAGAATACTACGGCCAATATAAATATGGTGAATCCCAGGAACATGGATCCGGTATCGCCCATGTATATTTTAGCGGGGGCTATATTGTAATAGAGTAGCCCCAGTGCGGCACCGGTAATGCTGAACGACATACACGCCAGCCCGGTATAAGACATGGCTGCAAACAGTCCGCCAAATAGAGCGGTACAAAGGATAGTCATAGCACATGCCAGCCCGTCTATCCCGTCTATGAAATTGAATGCATTGATAAAGAAGGTGCAGCAGATGGTCGTCAGCGAAAAACTCATCCAGTAGGGTAGCACCTCCATCCCGAATAATCCCGACAAGGTCACTATACGTATGTCGGCAAAATATACGGTGATCGCAGATGCCAGCAACTGTGCCACCAGCTTTTTCGACGGGCGCATGTTCATTATATCATCATAGATACCTGTAAAGAACAGGATCACAGATGATGCTATGATGTAGTTCCATCCGCGCAGGTTCATGTACATGAAGAATGCTGCTGCTACCATGTATCCTGCAAATATGCCTATACCGCCAAGGCTTGGTATTTGTCCGCCATGTATCTTGCGCACATTGTCCGGTACATCATACAGTTGTTTGTGCCGTGTTATAAAGATGATCTTCTTTACGGCATACATACTCACCGCAGCTGATACGATCAGTGCACACAGGTACAATATATATGGGTCTAATATGGTCTCCAATCGTTCTAAGTATATACCTGCTTATGTATGCACAAACGCAGGGATGCTCATTTTATTTTAGTTACTGCCCTTACCCGCCAAAAAAGCTTTGGTGAACTGGTATAGGTTGAAATCTTCATTTTTTATGGCTGTTGACAGCTCATTTCTCAATTCATTATGGTTGATGTCCTTCATGCGTTGGGCCTGCATCAGTTGCCAGCTTTTTTCGGTCAGCAGGTGCAGCCGTTTTTCAGGCACTGCGTGTTGGTCTTTCAGATACTTCGTTATCTCATCTGCCAGTTCTTTTTCGTGTGCCAGTATCCGCAGGTTCCTGTACAGGCCTTCGGCTCCGTCACGTTCAGCCTTATTCACTACAAATATATTGGCTATCTCCATGATGCCCGCTTTCCAGGTTTGCACTTCGTCGCCCGCTTCGGGTACCAGTGTCACTACGGTACAGTCTGCCAGCCCTGCTATTTCCACTTCGCTTTGCCCCACGCCCACGGTTTCCACCAGCACCAGGTCAAAGGGTGCTTCCTTTACCACGTCAGTTATCTCTATGATCTTGGCATTAAGCCCGCCCAGAGCGCCCCTTGTTGCCAGCGACCGTATGAATATGTTTGGGTTGGTATAAAACTCGCTCATGCGTATCCTGTCGCCCAGCAATGCACCATAGTTAAATGGCGACGATGGGTCAACAGCAATAACAGCGATTTTTTTATTTTCTTTGAGCCAATGGTGCAGGAGTGCGCTCACAAGTGTACTTTTGCCGGCACCCGGCGGACCCGTTATCCCTATCACTCGTGCGTGGCGGTTTTCCTTCAGGTCCAGCAGTAGCGTTCGGTATCCATCCAGTTCATTTTCAACTATGGTAATACCTCTCGCCAGTGCGGAGAAATTCCCCGCCCTTATCTGCTCATGAAGTTGTTTGATATTGCCGCGCACTAAATAATGTTTTTGTCCGTTTAAAGTACAGATAACAAAGTTGTGAACAAAAGTAGCTTTCTAAACAATAAATTCTTAGACAAATCCAATATTGCATTAATCTGCATATTGGGTATCCTTGTCGGCTTTATAGTTTCACGTGCTGCTTTATCCATTTCCATGTTCCTGCTGGGCGTCAATGCCCTTCGTGATGTGCCTCCCCGCAGGTGGTTGCAACAGAAATGGTGGCTGCTGGGTGTAGCCTGGGTGGTCATCTATGCCATTACCTGGTTCTGGACAGAAGATAAAGGTAACTGGGATATGAGACTGCAGGTAAAGTTGCCTTTTTTGCTGCTACCGCTGGCTTTTGCGTTCATGCCCGCTTTCTCTGAGCGTCAGTTGCGCATACTTACAGTGGCAGGCGCCTTTATTCTCTTATTCAGTGCCTGCTATAGTGTATCGTTCCTCATCAGCGATCCTGATTATTACATTGCCCAGTATAAATTTTCACATGTACTACCCACGCTACCCAAGCGCGATCATATTCGTACCAGCATGTCCGTCACATTGTTCATTATCTGGTGTATCTATGTTTGGCCGCAACTGCAGCGCTCACTGAGGATGGTTGTTGGCACATGTGTGATTTTGCTGGTCGTATATATTCACATACTGGCAGCCAAAAGCGGCCTTGTATCGCTATATATCTTCTTTGCCGGCTGGAGCTTTTACATGCTGTTCGTAAAGAAAAAACTGGTGGGCCTCATTATTATCCTCGCGGTCCCAACCTGCGTATTCCTGGCTATGACCTACATACCCACTTTCAAGGAGCGTAAGGACTATATCTACTACAGTATACTAATGTTGAAAAGTGGTGATAAGTCTGGCAACTATGGCGATGTCAGCCGCTTATTATCGTACAAGATCGCCGTTGACCTTATCAAGGAACATCCAATGGTTGGTGTAGGTACAGGTGATATGTACAATGAAATGAATAAGCAGTACGAGTTGCTGTACCCTAATATTCCACCGGAGGGCCGTTTATTACCACACAACCAGTTTTTGATAGTTGCGCTCGGCTGCGGCATACCTGCTATGTTTGTTTTTATAATATGGGTGTTTATGCCACTCCGTCTTATGGGGAGGAACAGGCAAAGCTTCTTCTTCTTTATGGTATGGCTCATATTGTTTATCCAGTTAATGATCGAGCCGGTATTAGAAGTTCAGCTTGGTGTTTTTTTATATTTATTCTTCCTGTTATTGCAGATGCACCAGTTGCCGTCGTTCTTAAAAAGGAACTCTGCCGCATCAATAGCATAAAATCTTATTTTCGCTTTCGTTGTTACTTTTTCAGCGTTGAACGTTTATTTTTGAGGTTTTACTATTGGCATGACAAACTTTATTCCCGTATTCCCGCTTAATATTGTTGTATACCCTGGCGAGCGACTGAACCTGCATATTTTTGAGCCTCGCTATGTCCAGATGATCAGGGAGCGTATTGCTGATAAAAAGCCCTTTGGTATTCCCTCGGTCATCAACAATGTGGCTAATGAATTGGGTACTGTAATGGAGATCACTGAGGTCGTTAAGGAGTATGACAATGGTGAAATGGATATCCGTACACGTGGCATAAAGGTATTTCGCATCCTTGAGCATATTACTAATATCCCGGATAAATTGTATTCCGGTGCCATAGTCAACTATCCCGAAAACACCACGTTTACAGATGGCTCAGGTATATCTAAGCTTATAACGGATGAGGTGAAAAGGCTGTATGCATTGTTCAATGCTGAAGAAAAATTCCCTAAGCTTACAGAAGAGTCTGTATCTTACGACATCGCACATTTTGTAGGCTTTACCCGTGAGCAGGAATATGAATTGCTCGGATTGTTTACAGAAGTGCACCGGCTGGAATACATAAGGAGGCATTTGAATGCCCTCTTACCTGTAATAAAGGAACTGGAACTGATGAAGGCAAGGATACAAATGAATGGCCATTTCAGGAATCTGTCATTAGAATAGGTGCTGGAAGTGGTAAAACTAATAGTCGTTTAAGCAGTGTATATAAAACAAATGATTGGGAAATTTTTTACAGCGATCGCTTTAGTTACCGTGATCTGCTGTTCAGGTATAAAAGCAAAGGCGCAATCTATGGATGCGGCTGATGAGCGTATAGCCTTCTATTTCGACCGTATGGACTACTGGTGGAACTATTGCACTAATTGCAACGGCGTTAACCTTGGTAAAAAACTCGACTCATTCCGTAATGCCAGCGGCAGGATATACGATTATGTAGAGAACATTATTGTGCAGAACCCGCAGGCAATGGTCGCAGAGTTTCCACGGTCAAAGGAAAAAGGAATGCACTACGTTAACTCAGAAGATAACAAACTGCGCATTTTCTCATGGCAGGCAAGGACCGAACATTGGGGGCGCAAAGATATTGCCCATAGGGTAGTGGCGGGCTTTGTTACGGATAGAGGAACAAAGTATCGTGATATAGCAAATGGTACCGAGGGCGGCATCTGCACAGGTATTGTTACCATTCGTACCAAAGACAGTCTTACCGTTTACCTCGCTACATACTATACGTTTGATTCTGCCGATAAATCAGAAACAGTAAAAGCATATTCGATCATGGGCGATGTGCTGAAGGAAGTATCTATTTTTAAAGATGGCGATAAAAGTCCCAAACATTTATGGTGCAGGTATGGTTTCCCGCTCGGTTATGCCCGGGACACTGCATTGGCAACTCATTTCAGCGAAGATTACAGGAAGATATTCCTGCCTGTAGTAGAGAGTATTGGCCATCAGTCAGTCTTGACCGGCATGTTTGCGGTATATGTATTCAATGGCTATGCATTCATTCGCGACCGTAAGACCAATTAGGCATCAAGGAAGGTCTTAAGCAGCAGGTACAGGTTCAGCGATAGTATGATACCTGCCACTGTCCATACTATTATTTTTGTAGGTAAACGGTTTACAAAAACACCCATCTTTGCTTTATTTCCGGTAAACAATACCAGCGGTATCACCGCAAAACTCAGTTGCATGGACAGTATCACCTGGCTCAGCACCAGTAGTTTATCCACGCCTCCTTCCCCATACATAAAGGTCACAATGAATGCAGGTACAATGGCTATCATTCGTGTTATGAGTCTTCTCAGCCATGGTTTTAGTTTGATATGAAGAAACCCCTCCATTACAATTTGTCCTGCCAACGTACCGGTAAGTGTAGAGTTTTGTCCCGATGCCAGCAGCGCCACGGCAAACAATGTACTGGCAAGG
>CAYZKL010000003.1:0-2899 GCA_964478855.1 uncultured Flavipsychrobacter sp. | reverse complement strand
CCCAGTAGCGGGTCAAGTAATTTATAGGCATCTGCTATCTGTGCTACCTCATTATGCCCGGATTTATGAAATGTTGCAGCGGCAAGTATAAGTATAGAGGCATTGATGAAGAAAGCAAATATGAGCGATACAGTACTGTCTATCGTAGCGAATTTTATGGCCATCCTTTTACCTGCCTCATCCCGGTCGTAGTTCCTTGTTTGTACTATACTGCTATGCAGGTACAGGTTATGCGGCATTACTGTTGCGCCCAGTATCCCTATGGCTATATACAGCATAGAAGGGTTTCTCACTATCTGTTGCGTAGGTATCAGTCCCTTCAGCATCGGGAACACATCAGGATGCGATGCCACGATCTCATATCCAAAACACGCAAGTATAATGAAGATAAGCGATGCCACTATAGCCTCTATCAGCCTGAATCCTTTGTGTTGGAATAGCAGGATCAGCAGCACATCAAATCCTGTTATCAGCACACCCCATGTCAGTGGTATATGGAAAAGCAGGTTCAGTGCCAGTGCCGCACCCAGCACCTCTGCCAGGTCGCAGGCTGCTATGGCTACTTCGCACAGTATCCACAATACAAAGTTTACCTTCGGACTGTAATGGTCATGGCAGGCTTGCGCCAGATCCCGCTCTGCTACTATGCCCAGCTTCAGTGCCAGGTATTGCAGCAATATCGCAAACATGTTGGAAATGAGGATGACAGATAAAAGGGTATAGCCAAACTGTGCGCCACCCTGAAGGTCAGTTGCCCAGTTGCCCGGGTCCATATAACCTACGGCCACCATTAACCCCGGTCCGGCGAATGCGAATAACCTTTTTTTGAAACTACCGTTAATGGGTACGTGTACAGATGAGAATACCTCAGACAGGCTGTTGTTTTTGCCGGCCAAACGCCATCCTTTATCTGACTCCCTTATTGGTTGTTCTTCCTGGGTATCCATTGTTTATAGTAACATTCCTTTCCGTATGCAAACTTACGTCAAAAAGTTAACCTGCCAAATTTATTTTATTAGGTATGCCTAATTTTATCTTCATTGAATTATTGATAACTTTACGCGTATTATATGCAGACATTATCTGAAGAGAATTATCTGAAGGCTATTTATAACCTGGATAAGCAGGGGCTTAAAAAGATCACACCAACCGCTATTGCGGAAGCATTGAGTAATAATCCTGCTTCTGTGGTAGATATGATCAAAAAGCTGGTGGAGAAGAAATTCCTCAACTATGAAAAGACCAAAGGTGTAAAGCTCACGGAAAAAGGTAAGGCGATCGCTATATCTATAGTGCGTAAGCACCGGTTATGGGAGGCTTTCCTGCTCGATAAGCTAGGCTATGGCTGGGAAGAGGTACACGAGATAGCCGAACAACTGGAGCATGTACATCACCCTGAGCTTGCCGACAGGTTAGATACCTTCCTTGGCTTTCCACAATACGACCCTCATGGCGACCCGATACCAAAAGCTAATGGTGAAACTGCCGTAACATATAAAACACTATTGGCTGAAATAGCTGAAGGCAAAAACTGCAAAGTGGTAGCTGTAAAAGATACCAGTACTCACTTCCTGCAATACCTGAAAAAGCTGGATATAGCTATCGGCACAAAGATAACGCTGGTGGAAAAGATACCTTTCGACAACTCTATTATCATCATGATCGGTAAGGGCGCTAAGACCACCGTATCACAGGTGTTTGCAGAGAGCCTGCTGGTGCAGGAGTAAACTAATATTCCAGTCCTTTATGGAATACCCGGAATATACTTTGGCCTATCTGGTAGGTGATCACATCATAGTTCAATTGCCAGTTGGCAAGTTCTGCATTGGTTACATCCCATACCTCGTTGTCGGTGAACAGGCGCAGTGAGCCGTTAGTGCTCAGGTATGCAATAGAGTTATATTGTACAATATAATTATTAGGGTAGTAGTTATCTATTTCATAGACCTCGCCTTTGCAGAATGCCTTGAAGTAGCCACTTGGATCTTTATACGCCACTACATTATCTCCTACCTGGTACGATGGGTTCATGAAGCCGATAGAACGAACACTGTCGCCATAGAATACTTTGAAATAACCATCGGTAGATACGAATGCTACAACATTATCGCCCACTTTGTAAGATGATGGTGGAAAGTCGTCGATAACATAGGTCTGCCCGCTGTGAAATATCTTGAACTTACGGTCTATATCCACATAAGCTACGGTGTTCCTGCCTGCATCAAAACTGGTAACAGCATAGTCTTCCTGCGTCTTTAATACACCACGATAGAATATTCTGAACTGGCTGGCAAAGTTGTCGTACGCAATGATGTTGTCTGCAACCTTCATGTGCGAGAGTACACTGTCCGGTATGTAGTTTTCTATTGAGTAAATATCGTTATTATAATAAGCTTTGTATTCGCCCCTGTAGCTGTCCAGGAACAGGATAAGGCTGTCTGCTATGAAGTACTGATCGCAAACACCGGTAAGGTTCTTGATGAGGCCGCGGTCAAATACATTCAGTGATTTCTGGTTCAGGTAGCCTACCAGGTTATCGGTAGGGAAGTATGCATTGGTAAAGCCGTTGTTTACATTCTTAACGCTGCCGCCGTAGTATATCTTAAAGGAGCGGGAGTTATCGAGATAGGGTACCGTGGTACGGCCTATCTTGATGGATGTAGGCGCCATGAAATCGGCTTTGCGTATCATGCCGTGATCCCATACCATCAGTTGGTTTTGTATGTCCACATATGCTGATAATGGCTGAGCAGATGAGCTGAGCAAAGAGAAGGCACTAATAAGGATGGTAAGCAGCAACGGGCGCATACTATAGTATTGATGTGCGTGTAAGATAAGCAATATAAATAAAAAAGCCAGCCTGAGAACAGGCCAGCCCCTATAAACCCTATCACTATGA
>CAYZKL010000002.1:116196-121412 GCA_964478855.1 uncultured Flavipsychrobacter sp. | reverse complement strand
TCAAAAACTGGAAAACGAAAACCGGCAATCCTAATCCGCCATTGGTAGTTATTACGGTAAGTGGTGGTGGTTCTCGTTCTGCTTACTGGACATTCCGCACCCTCCAGTATATCGACAGTATGAGCAAAGGAAAACTGTTCGAGAATACTGTCCTCATTTCAGGCGCCTCCGGTGGCATGATAGGGGCTACCTATTGGCGCAGCATACATGATGCACATCAGCGCGGCATTCTCAAAGATCCCTACGCCCGCCGCTACCAGGAAAACATCGGCAAAGACATTCTTAATTCCATCATATTTTCTCTGGCCAGTGTCGATCTTATTTCTCCGTTTAATAAAGTATCCATTGCCGGCTATGCTTATACCCGTGATCGGGGTTACGCTATGGAACAGGAAATGATACGCAACACCGATGGCGTACTCGATCAGAATATCGGCTATTTCAAAAAACGTGAAGCGAGTGGCTACATTCCCCAGGTTATTATTAATGGTACTATCGTCAATGATGGTCGTAAACTAATGATATCCGGCCAGCCGGTCGGTTACCTCACCCAGCCCGAATATTCTCTTTCATACCCAACCCCGCCTATTGACGCCGTGGATTTTGCTACATTCTTCTCCGGCAATGATCCGTATAATCTCCGGCTTACTTCTGCGTTGCGCATGAATGCTACTTTCCCGTTTGTGCTTCCTGTGGTCAAAATGCCAAGTCGCCCTCGTATGAATATTATGGATGCAGGCCTGCGCGATAACTTTGGCTCAGAGATCAATAGCAGGTATGTAAATGTATTCCGGTCATGGCTGATCGAAAATACCCGGGAAGTTATTTTCCTCGAGATCAGGGATACTCGCGAAAATGATGTTAGCACCAATACAGACGAAACAGCATCGCTCAGCAGCATGCTGGCCGATCCTGTTTTTGTTATTCAGAACAAATGGGAGGCTTTCCAGTCTTATGGTCATGGCTTCTTGAAAGATTATGCTCCTTCTGTGCTCAATGGTAAATTAAAATACATCACACTTGAGTACGTTCCGCAGGAATCCAAAAAAGTAGCTGCTTTGAATTTTCACCTAACCCAAAAAGAAAAAGAAGATCTCTACAACTCCATTTATAATCCCGAAAACAAACGGGCTATTGATACATTGGTGCAACACCTTCAATAACAAATAGTATTTTGCGCTCCGATAGTATAACCTCCGATCCATTAAGACAAAAATTTTTCACGAAAATTCATTGCTGGCCGGTGGCATCGAAAAAGTGTTGATCGAATTGCTCTCCGGCCTCGATCCTTCAAAATACAATATCAGGTTATCCATCGCTCATAACTTGGGCGAACTCGAGATTCTTAAAGATCAGCTACCTCCTTACGTTAGTGTCTCATATATACTCGATACACCGCTGCTTACTAATACCAAAAAGAAAAAGGTTACACAGTCAATTTCTTTTCCGGAAAAAATTTTTGAAGACCTTATTCTCCCTCCGTTCAAAAAGCGGGAGCATATAAAAAAACTTACCACACTTATTCAGGATGTAGATCTCGTCATAGATTTCGATATGACCTTGGCACCATATACTCATCTGTTGCGCAATGTCAAAAAAGTAGCTTATTGTCATTTCAGCCTGGCACATTATTGGGGTGGCAAAAAAAGTAAACTTGACAAATTGGCCGCTCGCCTCAGCCGTTACGATAAAGTGGTAATGCTTTGCGATGAGATGAAAAACAAAGCGATAGAATTGTATCCCTTCCTGCAAAAGAATGTGGTAAGAATATACAATGCACTTGATACCGAACGTATCAAACAATTGGCAACTGAGCCATTAGGAGAACTTGCAGAAAAGTTGAAGTCCGGTTATTTTGTTTCGGTCGGTCGCCTTGCCGAGAGCCAGAAAGATTTTACTATGCTGATAAAGGGCTACGCTGCAAGCGTAAAAAATTTCGGCATCAAAGAATCGCTGGTCATCGTTGGCGAGGGATACAGTAAAGCCCCGCTCATGGCCTTGGCTACAGAACTAGGCATCAGCGAAAAAGTATTATTTACAGGTTTTCAGTCAAATCCCTATAAGTGGATGGCACACAGTCGTCTCTTTATATTTTGCTCTAAGTTCGAGGGTCTGCCCACTGTGCTGATAGAAGCATTGTCTTTAGGCTGTCCTTTGATAGCGACAGCGACACCCACCGGCATAGAGGAGATTCTCATGTACGGCAAAGCAGGCATATTAGTAAAAATGGGTGATGACAATAGCTTATCCGAATCAATCCATACACTCCTTACTGATGAAGCTATGCGGGCTTCATTCCTTGAAAATTCAAAAGAGATCCTGGTACAATTTCAGATCCAAAATATGATCCATGAGTTTGAGCGGCTCATTGTAGCATAGCTACACTTGTTTCATTAATTCCTCCCATTCGGGTATTTCAGGTTGCCATTGTTTTTTAAGCACGCTATCCGGTATGCTCCTGTTGTGCAGGTAATTTATTTTTTCTTGCAGCAGCAGTGGGATCTGCAATAACACACTGTAGTGCACAAGTTCATCCCAACTCTTGTTTTTAAAATATTCAAAGAAGGAAGCCAATACACTTCTCGCTTCTTTCAGGTTCCAGTAGTGCACAAGGTATGGTGCGGCCGTTTTTATATTTCCCGCCTGCTGAAAATAGATCGAGAATGCAAACTGCTCAACGATATGTTTCGGATACTGCGGGTATACTTCATCACAAAACACTAGTACCTCTTCGGTTATGTACCTGTACTTTGTATTAAAGCCCAATACACCGGCATTCCACATACCAAGTTCCTGTATCGGTTTATTGTTGATGAGTATTTGAAGGCTTTTATTAAGAAACTCATTCAGCTTTGTTAGCGTAGCATTACTGCAACTGCTTACTACTCCCTCAAAGTTGTGCATATACAATGCGCCTTGTTCTATATCTTCCCAAAGCTTATTGATCTTCTGCGTAAATACAGAATCGGTGTCCACATATAGTATGTTCCCGTTCCTTCCGGCCATACAGTCTTTCAGTGCCTCCGCTTTCACTCGGTGCACAAAGTCAGCCTGTCCTCGCCATGCTTTTATGAGTTCCTGGTTTATTTCCCTGCAATGAATATTTAGTGTACTGTTCAGCGCACCAAACCATGCCGGATCATCTGTATATATCCATACTTGTAGCTTACTAAGTTCTTCCGCAGTATGTAGCCGTGATAATGACAGAAGCGAAAAAGCGCATTCATAGAAAATGCCTTTATCTCCGTAGCATAAAAAAATGATGTAGTTATTCGGTCCCATCATTTCAGAATATAATTCTTTACCTCGGCAAAAATATGCTCGGGTCTTTTTCTAAAAATTGTTCTGCTGCAGCCATTCGGTAATGCAGTATTTCGTCCTTAGCCATAAATGCGGCGTCCTTTCTGAACTCAGTAAACAGCTGCTCCAACGCAGGTGACGAAGTGTATGGCCTTCTTAGTTCCAGTGCTTGTGCCGCGGTCAGTAGTTCTATAGCCAGTACTCTTCTTACGTTCTGTATCACCTTCCGCAACTTTGTCGCTGCATTGGCGCCCATACTTACATGGTCTTCCTGTCCATTACTGCTCACTATGCTATCTACCGATGCCGGTGTGCAATATTGTTTTGTCTGGCTTACTATCGATGCTGCTGTGTATTGCGCTATCATAAAACCGCTGTTCAGTCCTGCCTCCGGCGCCAGGAACGGTGGTAATCCTCTTTGCCCGCTCACCAGCAGGTATGTCCGCCTTTCCGAAATATTTCCAAGCTCCGCCATTGCTATCGCCAGGAAGTCTGCATGCAGCGCCAGTGTCTGGCCATGAAAGTTCCCTCCGCTCATTATCGCATCCTCATCATGAAACACGATCGGGTTATCCGTCACCGAATTTATTTCGGTTTCCAATACACCTATCACTGTATCGGTTACATCTTTCGTAGCCCCGTGCACTTGCGGCATACATCTGAATGAGTACGGATCCTGCACCTGTTCTTTATGCAGTTGCTGTATACCGCTACCCGATAACAATTTCAATATCCTTTCAGCGGTATCTATTTGTCCTTTATGTGGTCTTACTCTATGTATTGGGTGTTTAAAAGGTTCATCCTTTGCCATAAAAGCATCTGCCGATAATGATCCTATCACATCAGCCCACACCAGCAGTTTTTTTGCTGCTATCAGGCTCCACGATATGTAAGAACTCATGAACTGTGTTCCGTTCAGCAGCGCTAGTCCTTCTTTTGCGGCAAGGGGTATCGGGTTCAGCCCCGCTTGTTGTAGTGCATCTGCCGCCTGCATTAGTTCTCCTTTATACCTTACAGTTCCTTTTCCTAATATAGGCAGGCACATATGGGCCAGCGGTGCCAGGTCTCCCGATGCGCCCAGCGAGCCCAATTCATACACCACCGGTGTTATTCCGTAATTATATAGATCGGCTAATCTTTGTACTACCTCTGTTCTTACGCCGCTATAACCCTGGCTCAGTCCATGTATTTTCAGCAGTAGCATTAGTCGCACTATTTCCTCGGGCACTTCATCACCCATACCGCATGCATGTGAGCATACCAGGTTTTCCTGTAGTGCAGCTAAGTCGCTATCCTGTATCCGCACATTACACAGCGATCCGAAACCCGTATTGATACCATAATACGTTTTACCGTTCTTTAGTATAGTGTCTAGGTAAGCACGGTTGTGGGCAATCCTGCCTTTCGCCGGTTCAGATATATTCAGTGTATCAAATCCATTTGCTAGTTGGTCAATGGATAAATGTTCTGGTAATTCCATAACTGCATTATAATGAGCACAAATGTAATTATTGCCTGTTAGAATAAGGGTGGTTGGCTGATATGCTTAATTTTCTTTTCCTATTATTGCCACTAGGTCTTCTTCTATGCTTCTTTGTACCGTTTCTGTTATGCGGCCTTTTTCTTTTCCGTCTTTCATCACTATTATGGTTGGCACATTAGTGATGTCAAATTTCTTATTCGCTCCGTCTTTTGTTTCTTTGGTTCTGTCCACAGCATACAGTGTTAATAACTGTTGCGGATAGCCCGCCATCATCAGCACCTTTTCCAGCTTCGGTATCAGCTCATGAGAGTCGCCACACCACGTCCCTAAAAATACTATTAACGAATACTCCTTTAATTTGTTTGATAATATCCTTACTGCATCTTTATCGGCCATGTATTCATTCCTCCCGTTTTTCATCCAGGCGAATGAC
>CAYZKL010000002.1:89685-116186 GCA_964478855.1 uncultured Flavipsychrobacter sp. | reverse complement strand
CTGCTCATTTTCCAGGTCCTGAAATGTTACAAGCCCACTGAATACAGTCCTGCCGTTCTTTTTGTCTTCCGATACTTCATAACCTCGCTCTTGTGCCATAGCATTTATGCTCATCATCAGTAGTGATGCCCAAAAAATTACTTTCATACTTATGTTAGTTGATTCCTGATCAGCAGTAGCTTTTGCCTCAGTTGCAGTAGTGACTGTTTCAGGTCCACGGTTTCCACGTCCATTTTGTTCTGCGCTTTAAGTTTTGCTCTTGCGCCGTTTAGTGTGAATCCCCGCTCTTTTACAAGATGGTGTATTGCTCGTAGTTCCCTTACCTGGTCTGGGGTAAACATCCTGTCCCCTTTACGAGTGGTTCTTACCTTCAGTTTAAATTCGTTGGTCCAGAACCGTATGTGAGATGTCTTTACTTTAAATAGTTCTGCTACTTCGCCAATAGTATAATATTTCTTGTCTCCCTTCCAGTCTTCAGGTAGCAGAAAGGTTTTTACTTCTTCCTTTTTTACCTTCGTTGTAGTTGGTTCCGCCTCTTCTGTTATTTCTTCGTCAGTCTTCTTCTCCGCCGGGCTTTTTTTCACACGGCTTTTTACCACGGCTTTGGGCTGCTCCGGTACAATTTCTTCCCCAAATAGGGTCATTATACGTTCACTCATACCTACAAATTACAACATTGTTTTTTAATACTTATAAAAAAGGCTGTTTCAGCGATTTGAAACAGCCTTTTTCAAAAATAACTATATTATTTTAAAAGTTTCCTACGTTATAGGTAACATCTCCTTTCTTCGTTACAGTCTGCTGCAGCATTTGTCCTACCGCATTCCTCATTTGGTTTTCCTGCATGTAGCGCTGCTGACCCATCATCTGCATCATACCCGGATCTACTGGTCCGCCGCCTGCTCTGTTCAATACTGTTATGAAGTATACACCGCCTTGTCCTTTTATTCCTGCAGACAATGTATTCGGCTGCAATGCTGGGCTGAATGTATAGCCCACTACTTTAGGCTCATAACCAAGACCTGTTACAAATCCACCGTTAAAGGTAACTGTATCGGCCTGCTGTACCTGCTGGTTGGTTTTCTGTGCTATCGCGTCCAGAGAACCCGCACCTGTGCAATTCTTGATAATTAATTCTGCTTTCTTTTCTTCTCTTACTTTTTGCTCAAGCATTGGGCGGTTTGCTGTAGTAATGCCCATTACGCCTTTTTCCTGAATTGAAGAAAGCTTAGCAACCACATAGCGCTGATCTCCCAATTGGAACACCTGCGATACATCGCCTACTTTATGCTCATACATCCATTTCACGATTTCACGTGCAGATCCTAAGCCGCTTATAGAGAAGCTACCTGGTTTCACGTTATCGCCTATGCGCTTATCAAAATTTTGTTTTTTGATGGTTGCATCAAAATCTGCAGCAGTTTGGTTTTTACCGGCAAACTCATTTGCCTTACCATATATAGCATTGTTGGTACTGTCGCTTGGCACCAGGCTCTTTGCAACTGTAGCAAGCTGAACTGAACGGCCTACGCCATTATGTTCCAATACTTCTATAAAGTGGTAGCCCGCATAGTTGTCATTCGATACTTTCACTGTTTTAGTTTCTCCCTTCTGTCCTTCAAAAGCAAAATCACCAAATTCTTTTGCTATACCCGGCCTTTGAATAAGAGTGAATGTATACTCGCCACCTGTTCCTTTGCTACCGTCGTCATCAGAATATCTTGCAACAACTGAGTCAAATTTGCCACCGGCTCTGATGATTGCTATTGCGCTGTCAAGTTTCATCTTTGCTGCAGTATCTGACATTACATCATTACCCCTGTCTTTCGTCTTTACAAGTATGTGTCTGATCTTAGCAGAATCCGGTAGTGTTTTTACATCTACTATTTTAGACAGTTTATAAAACCCGTCTTCGTAGTACGGACCATATATTGTTCCAATTGGCTGCGACATGATTGTATCGGCATCACGAGACATAAATGTCCTTTTATTTAAGTACGCTTCAGAGTAAGAATTTGCTTCGTCAGATTTACTGTTCACAAAAGTTTTATTGTCTTTTGTTGTTGCGAAATCATCCTTGATCTGTGCAAGTGATTCCAGCACTCTCGCAGTGTCTGCTACTGCAGGTACTATATCAAATGATACATACTCTATCGACCTTGTTGGCTGATCGGTTTCATACAAAGCAGCATGCTTCTTCATATAATCCTTTAGCTCATCGTCAGTCACTTTCACATCGTTGTCCGGTACTGATGTAAATGGAATTTTCACAAAACGTATCGATGCTACTGATGTCTGGTCAGCTGCCATGCGCTTTGCAAGATACATTGGTATATATACCGATCCTGAGAACAGCGTATTATATTTATCAACCCTGCTGTTACGTATCACGTACGATTTTACATTTTCCCATTGCTCCCTTAATTTGCCTGTTGGGTCTATGCGCTGTGGCTGATCATTAAGTTCTTTCTCAAGCTGCTTGATGATCGTAGCATCAAACTGGTTTGTTTGCTGGCTGATAAATACTTGCTGACCATTTATCTGGAATTGTTTGATAAGCGGATGTGCGTTCTGTCCGTACACAAGTTCTTTCTTCTCATCTTCCGATGTTTGAATTCCTAGTTTATCACACTCTTCGCTTACCAGTGTTTCATAAACGATCATCTGAACAACCTGCTCATTCATCTGTGCTCGTGCAGCCTCATCCAGCACTCTGCCTTTGTTGAACATGACATACAATGTCTCATATTCTTTCAGGCGTTCCTGGTATTCTTTGGGGCTTATCTTTACACCATCTACCTCCATTACATTGTTATCATTGCTACTGAAAAAATTTCCGAAGGAACCATTTCGTGCATCAGACACAATAAAGCCAACTAGCGCTACCGCAATAACAGCCCCGGCTATTTTTCCATACTTATTTCTTATGGTTTGAATTACAGACATTTCAGGTTTGTATTATGTTTATTAATTAAGGACGGCAAATTTATGCGAAAATTCGAGAAATTATACAGATATTAATAGTATTGCCGTTGTTTTTTTAATAATTGTCTTTATTACTCTATTTTATTAGTTTACACATGCTTATATACGTCTGGCTTTCTTGTTGTTTTTCATTCTTATCCTATTTTTCTCTATTTGTGGCACGTTTTTTATAATATTATCTTTTGGTTAATTGTGTATAACGGTCTTCATCGACTGTAAAAACTACAGCGATTTCATTATAACTATTTAAAGATCAGGCATTAAAAAAAGTTTTGCCACTTTTTTTAGCTTTCTCCACAGCTTGCTAGGTTACTCACACATCCTTATTTACACACACCCTCTTTTATTCACAACTCACAGTTTATCTGTTAGTTAGCTTCTGGCAGTACGTTTCCCGTTGTTAATTACGGTTGTAGCAGTGTGGATAAACCAAAATGTTCTAATTTGCAATAGGAATAACTTTTTTTATTCCCCATTTCCCCACCCCTAATAGTAATGGGTAGATTTTTTAAAAAATTTAAAAGTATTTATTAGGAATGTGAATATGTTGGCAACGTTGCTCAGTTCACGAGATTTAAACGAAAAGTATGATTCAAAGTACGTTGGAAGCAGTTGGTTATTTAGATATGCCAGTAGATCCCTCTCTTGATTTATTTGAGGAAATACAACAATTGAAAAAACAGAAGAATGCTGTTATTCTTGCACATTACTATCAGGAGCCTGATATACAGGATGTCGCAGATTATATTGGTGATAGTTTAGGCTTGGCACAAAAGGCTGCTGCCACCGATGCTGATGTTATTGTTTTCGCAGGTGTCCACTTTATGGCCGAAACTGCCAAAATACTTAATCCATCAAAAAAAGTATTAATACCTGATCTTAAGGCTGGTTGTTCTTTAAGTGATAGTTGTCCGCCACATCTCTTTAAAGCTTTTAAGGAAAAGCATCCGGATCACTTGGTGATTTCTTATATTAATTGCTCCGCGGGTATTAAAGCACTCAGTGACATTATTTGCACTTCCTCTAATGCACAATTGATTGTGGAAAGTCTACCGGCAGATCAGAAAATAATATTTGCTCCGGATAGAAACCTTGGTGGCTATATTAACCGCAAGACAGGTCGCAATATGGTGTTATGGAATGGAGCATGTATGGTCCACGAGATATTCTCACTCGAAAAGATCACCAGGTTAAAAGAACGTCATCCCGGCGCTAAATTCATAGCTCATCCCGAATGTGAAGAAGCAGTATTGAATATTGCTGACTTTATAGGTTCTACTACGCAATTACTCAAGTTCACAGAAAAGGATAAGAACAAAGTTTACATAGTAGCTACAGAATCCGGGATACTGCACCAGATGCAGCAGAATGCCCCTGGGAAGACGTTTATAGCAGCACCACCGGATAATGCTTGTGCATGTAATGACTGCCCGCATATGAAGCTGAATACCCTTGAAAAGCTATACCTGTGCATGAAGTATGAACAACCTGAGATACTCATGGAGGAAGAATTAAGACTAGCTGCAAAAAAACCTATTGATGCCATGTTGGATTATAGTAAGCGACTCGGATTAGGAGGCTGACGTTCTCTTTTTATGTTTAACATTATTTTTTGTTTTTTTCCTCAATAGCCATAA
Organism: uncultured Flavipsychrobacter sp.; assembly: GCA_964478855.1. GTDB lineage: Bacteria > Bacteroidota > Bacteroidia > Chitinophagales > Chitinophagaceae > Nemorincola. The sequence continues at coordinate 111,564 of CAYZKL010000002.1, read as the reverse complement.
CTTTATAGTCTTAATAAAAATTTATTGTCTATGAAGCAATTCAACGCTTTTAAAAAATTGATGCTTGTCACCTGTATTGGTGTTTCAAGTGTAGTTAGTGCGCAAACGTCGCATCCTCTTTCTTTTGATTCCTCGGCAAACAATACCTGGAATCATTACAAAGATTATGTTGGTACCAGGCTGCAGGTTACTGCTCCTTTCCCTAGCTCTATTGCTGGAGATAAGATTTATACTGCATCATGGCCATCATGGGGTGGTGCAGTAGTAACGCCATTGTCTGATGTGCCTGTTATAATGATGGATGGTACTACATCTCTCACCGATTCTTTTGCATGTGGTGGTTTTGCTGTAGGTGCTATGACCGGTAAGATCGCTTTGATCTGGCGCGGTCCTTTGGGTGGATCGGCTTGCGAATTTGGCTATAAGGCTTTACAGGCGCAGAATGCAGGCGCCGTTGCTGTTGTGATCATTAACCAGTATCCTGGCGAAGGTCCGGTAGGTATGGCTGCTGGTTCTAGTGGTGGTTCTGTTACTATTCCTGTTTTCATGATAGGTAACCTCGATGGTATTGCTATTTCAGCAGTATATCACACCTCTCCACCTAATACAGTTAAAATGACCATTACTCCTTGGGGTATCGGTAAGAATAATGATATAGGTTTCTTACCTGGTGGTATCAGTATCTGGCACGATTACGCAATCCCTGCGTCACAGCTTACAGGACCTTCGGTTCCTCCGGCATATAAGGGCATTGATGGTGCCTTTATTGGCAACTGGGGTGTTAACAATGCATCTAACGTCCAATTGAATTCAAGCATTACATTCACGCCAAATGGTGGTAGCGCAGGCACTCCGCACACAAGTAGTGTTTCTTTGGCTTCTTTCCCGGCTATCGACTCAGTTTGGACTATGTTCGGTGCTGAATATGACCTTCCTGCTGCCTCTGGCGAAGGTCGCTATGATTTAACTTATACTTTGACTTCAGACTCAACCGATGAATTCTCTGCAGACAACACTGCTAATTATTCGTTCTATGCTTGTGACAGTACTTTCTCTAAAGGCAGGTACGACTTCGCAAAAAAACGTCCTGTAGCGAATGCATGGTACACTCCTGGCTTCAATTACCTGTGGGGTGTTCCTTACTATGTTGCTATGGGCGGTTCGGCTATTAAGAATCTGCAGTTCTCTGCTTCTTCTGGTCCTGGTTTATTACCGGTTGCTACAATGAACTTCTATGTGTTCAAATGGACTGATGGCAGCTATGGCACATCATCACTCAATAACGCGATTGAAACAGGTGAAATGGAATTAGTAGGTGCTGCGACAAAGAATTTTGATGGAGTTTCTGACTCTTCTTTTAATTTCTTTACTGTTCCTATAGTTGCTGATACTACTAACTTTACTTCAGGTCCTCAGGTAATATTAGATTCCGCTAAATGGTACCTTGTTGCCGCAGAGATAGTTTATCCTGGTACTTCACGCATTGCCCTTGGTTGCGATGGTAGCCTCGGGGCTTATCCACGTACTTATGGTCGTGCACATTTCAATAGCTTTACCGAATTGTATAACCCTGCTGTAGATACGGATAAAGTGTCATTAAGGACCGTATATCAGGGTGCTGCTTGGACTTCATTCACTTTCGGTGGTGCTAGTTACGATGTTGACTCTGTTACTTACCATGGTCAGATAGGCCTTATTCCTGCAATTGCAATGAACATCACTCCTAAATCTACTTCAGTTATAGATAACAGTGGCGTGAACAATACCAATGCAGATGTTAAGATTGCAGTTTATCCTAACCCTGCCAGCGATTATGTAACTGTATCTCTTGATATGGTTGCAAAAGCTAAAACAGTTACTTATACTGTTATCAGTGCTGCTGCTACTATTGTTAGCAAAGAAACAAGGAATAACATCACTAACGATAAGTACACTTTCTCTACAAGCAAACTTGCTTCTGGTAACTACTTCGTTGTCATCAATGCTGATGGCAGGAATATGATCAGGAAGTTTGCAGTTATTAAATAATTATTTTATTTATTTTAACATAAGAAAGGCTGCCTTAGTGCAGCCTTTCTTATGTTAATTACCACCTCCATCTATATGGACTTGCCCTCTCAACTATAGTTTTTATCGATAGTCCGATGACTAGTTATGTTCCACGTGGAACAATTGCCTTCCTCAGGTTCACCCACATTTAATCACATACTCTTCTTACCTTTGCTTATATGTTTCCAGTTTATGATGTTATTGTTGTTGGTGCGGGCCACGCTGGTTGTGAGGCCGCTGCTGCTGCTGCCAACATGGGCTCTAAGGTGCTGCTCATCACAATGAATATGCAGACCATCGCCCAGATGAGTTGCAATCCGGCAATGGGTGGTATTGCCAAAGGTCAGATCGTTCGCGAGATAGATGCCCTTGGAGGATACAGTGGTATAGTCAGCGACAAGAGTATGATCCAGTTCCGTATGCTGAACAAATCTAAAGGTCCCGGTATGTGGAGCCCCCGTTCACAGAACGACCGAATGTTGTTCGCGTCTACCTGGAGAGAGATGTTGGAGAATACACCTAACATAGATTTTTGGCAGGATATGGTTAAAGGACTCATTGTTTCACGTGGAACATCAGAGAATCCTAGCGGGGTAATCGAAGGAGTAATAACCGGAATGGGTCAGGAGATAAGGAGTAAAAGTGTGGTATTGACTAATGGAACCTTCTTGAACGGGGTGATTCATATTGGTGAGAAACAGTTCGGCGGAGGTAGGATAGGAGAGAAGGGAGCTACAGGAATAACAGAACAGCTCGTAGAATTAGGCTTCGAAACAGCACGCCTAAAGACAGGAACTCCTCCGAGGATAGACGGCAGAAGCCTTGACTATACTAAAATGGAGGTGCAGGATGGCGACGAAGAGGTCGTAGGATTCTCTTATTTGCCTATAGAAAGGGTTAAACCAAAGGAACAGCGCTGCTGCTGGATAACCTATACCAGTCAGGAAGTTCATGATATATTGAAGACTGGGTTCGAGCAGTCCCCTATGTATCAGGGCAGGATAAAAGGTAGCGGACCCAGGTATTGTCCTAGTATCGAAGATAAAATAAGCCGTTTTGCTGAGCGGGAACGCCATCAATTGTTCGTAGAACCCGAAGGTTGGAGCACTGTAGAGATCTATGTCAATGGATTCAGCACTTCCTTACCGGAAGATGTACAATACAAAGCCCTGAAATTAGTTCCGGGTTTCGAGAATTGTAAGTTCTTCAGGCCTGGTTATGCCATAGAATACGACTATTTCCCGCCTACGCAGCTCAAATTTACGCTGGAAACCAAGCTGATTAAGAACTTGTACTTTGCCGGACAGATAAACGGAACGACGGGTTATGAAGAGGCTGCATGCCAGGGTTTAATGGCAGGGATCAATGCAAGTAGGTCTGTAAAGGAAGAAGAGCCGGTCATTTTAAAGCGAAGTGATGCCTATATTGGGGTATTAATAGACGACCTGATCAATAAAGGTACCGATGAACCATACCGTATGTTTACCAGTCGTGCCGAATACAGGACATTATTACGTCAGGATAATGCCGATTTCAGGCTTACTCCATTGGGCCATAAGATAGGTTTGGCATCCGATCAGCGTTTAGCGCTGATGCAGGAGAAGGCAGAAAAGGTGGCAAAAGTTAAGAAAGCCCTGGGCGAAGCTGCCATAGAAAAAGATGTTGCCAATAAATTTTTGGAAAGTAGAGGGTCATCTTTGGTAACCGAAAGGGCCCGTGCATTAAAATTATTACTTCGTCCGGGTGTCGGATTGAAGGAAATGTTGGAAGAAATGCCCTCTCTTAAAGACGTTATACAGGAGACAGACGCACTGGTGCTCGAGCAGGCAGAGATCCAGGTCAAATATGACGTTTATATCGAAAAAGAGCAGGAATTGGTCCTGAAAATGGCCAATTTAGAGGAATTGAGCATTCCTGAGTCTTTCAATTACGATAAGTTGTCTGCAATTTCCAATGAGGCTCGCCAAAAGCTGTCAAAGATAAAACCACGCACTTTGGGCCAGGCCAGTCGCATAAGTGGGGTCAATCCGAGCGATGTCCAGATATTGATGGTGTACATGGGCAGATAATTACCAATACGGAATGGAGATAAAAGCGGCAATTCTGCATTATTGTAAATACCAGGAACGGTGCCACATGGAGGTCCGCAATAAACTGTATGAATTGGGCTGCACCAAAAGCGAGGTAGAACAGCATATTGCTACACTCATTGAAAGCAATATGCTGAACGAAGAACGCTTCGCCAGGGCCTTTGCCGGTGGTAAGTTCCGTATGAAGCAGTGGGGTAGAGATAAGATCCGCCAGCAACTTAAGCTCCGCAAGATATCAGACTACTGTATCCGTAAAGCTATGACCGAGATAGACGGTGATGAATACGACCGTATTTTACATAAATTAGCAGACCGTAAAATTGCTGAAGTTCGTTCAGATCGCAGCATTTACTCACGAAAAGGCAAGGTTTTCCGCTATTTGGTGCAAAAAGGATACGAAAAAGACCTTGTTTTGGATATAGTTAAAGAAATTAATTAATATGTATTTTATTATTAATGTTTCGTATCTTTGCACAGCAAATTCTCTATAAATGGTTCAACAGGTCACAGAAGGTGTAAAGATCATGGTAGAAACTTTCTACCAGCCTGCTCAGTCTAATCCCATGAGCTCTGAATACTTATTTGCATACCGTATTACCATTGAGAACCTCACTACATTCCCTGTCCGTTTACTAAGCCGTCACTGGCACATTATGGATAGCAACGGTACATATCGGCAGGTCGAAGGAGAAGGCGTAGTTGGCCAGCAACCGGTTATCGATCCTGAATGCACTTACCAATATACATCCGGTGTAAATCTCCACAGCGATATCGGCAAAATGTACGGTTCCTACTTAATGGAAAATCTGGTGAGCAAAAAGAAAATGAAGGTTACTATACCTCAGTTCTTATTAGTAGCGCCTGCTAAGCTCAATTAATTACAGTTATTCTCTCCCGTAAATAATTGATCGCTTGCACAACAATAACACAATTGCTGCACAATGGTTCGATGCTTTCAACGAGCATGACCTCGAAAAATTACTTGCATTATATCATGATAATGCAGAGCACTTTAGCCCTAAACTAAAGATTCGTTTACCCGAAACTAATGGACTTGTAAAAGGAAAAGACGCATTACGTTCATGGTGGCAGGATGCGTTTGACAGGCTCCCTTCTTTACAATATACACCCCTTACTTTTACTGCAAATGATGACCGTGTTTTTATGGAATACATACGGCAGGTTGATGATGAACAGGATATGAAAGTTGCAGAAGTTCTGGAAATAAAAGATGGTGTTATTGTTGCTTCAAGAGTATATCACGGCTAAGCTGTTACTTTTACTAGCTCTTGTATTTTTTGCTTCAGTTCCATATTTAGTTCCTTCCATGTTTTCACTTGTTTGGCCACTTTCGTCAGTGTTCCCAACGATGTTATATGCGCTTCAATACTTGTTGTAAGTGTTTGTATTTGTTGCATGAAATAATTGCAGGCTGCCTTCTTTCGTTCTTCCAGCTTTGCATCTTCCAGGTTATTGGTCAGTAAGTATATCTGCTTCTGAAAACCAACAGCATGTTTTTCCGCACTGTATAGCGCTGTTATTACTTGTTCATATAGCTCCAGGTTTTTTTCTTTCGGTCCGGTTTTCCTCTTGGTTATATCGGGCAGTAATTGCTCTGTATAACTGATGAGTGCGGCAAAAGAAAAAACCTTACACAGCTTGGTAGCAGAGGCTTGTCTTGTGCTCTGTATTAGTAATTCTTCAAGCTCATCTTCTTCATTTTCCGATCGAGCAAAATCAACAACACGTCTATCCACGATCACATTGTCCAGGTTCAGTTTACTGCGTAGCACCAGCCCGTCCATGCTTGTGCATCTGCTCAGTGCCACATATACCTGTCCCGATGCAAACGATTGATTCAGGTCTACCACTACTTTCTCTAAGGTCAGCCCCTGGCTTTTATGTACGGTTACTGCCCATGCCAGCCGCAGCGGGAATTGTGTAAAACTGCCCGACTCTTCTTCTTCTATTTCACCGCTCCTCGGGTTCAGGCTGTAGCGCATATTCCGCCATGTTTCCAGGGCCACCTGCAGCGCTTCTTTCTCCTCTCCCGGAAAAGACACCCATATATCTTTGTCCGTGATTTTGGATACCACACCTATCTTGCCGTTATAATATCTCCTTGGCGTTTGCAGGTCATTCTTTACAAACATCACTTGCGTTCCTTCCTTTAGTTGCAGTACTTCCTCAGTGGGTAGGTTCTTCGGGTTGAATTCATTATTGATGGTCCCTTTATAGCTGAATGTTTTACCCGGCAACTGTTCCAGCGCCTGCTGGTTTATCGTGTCTGCTATCCTGTTGTGCGTCGACAGTATAATGTAGCCTTCCTCTTTCTGTGGCTCGGGATCATATTTTTCGTTCAGTACATTGATATCGTGTTGTAATGTTTCGCCATTCCTTATGCGGTTCAGTATATCAATGAACACTTGTTCTTTCTGTCGGTATATTTTCTTCAGCTCTATGTATAGCGGTGGCTGTTGCTGCAGCACTTGTGCATCAAAGAAATAAGGGCTTGCATAAAAGTTACGCAGTATACTCCAGTCGTCTTCTGTTGCTACCGGCGGCAACTGAAACAGGTCTCCTATGAATATCATCTGCACACCGCCAAATGGCTGCAACCAGTTCTTGCGCACATGGCGTAGCACCAGGTCCATCGAGTCTATCAGGTCACACCGTACCATACTCACCTCATCTATGATCAGTAACTCCAGTTTGCGCAGTAGCTTCAGTTTTGTTTCTCTCAATCGCAGGTTGGCCAGTAGTGAGTGCTTATCCTGCGTGTCCGCGCCACTTCTGCCGAAACCGCCGGCACTACCCGGCACAAACGGTCCGAATGGCAACTGCAGGAATGAATGGATCGTTTCACCACCTGCATTGATGGCGGCAACTCCCGTAGGGGCTACTACAGCGCATTGTTTATCGGTATTGTCTTTTATGTATTTTAAGAAGGTGGTCTTACCCGTACCCGCTCTCCCTGTCAGGAACAGGTTCTCATTTGTGTTTTGTACAAACGCTACCGCTTTCTGAAAAATAGAATTATCTGTGTCGTTTAGGTTTACAGTATTTGTGCTGGTATCGGGCATTGCTTAAAAATACGGAGATTATTGCTGTGGCAGTACAGGTAACTATACTATCGCATTTCTTTTCTGATGTCATTGGCCAGCTTCAGTGTAAATATTTCTGCCGCCGCTCTGTTCAGGTGTTGCGAATTATAAAAATTATTCCGGTCATAGTTCATACTATCATTCATATAGTTATAGAATGGTATGCCGTATGTCGTTGTTGCTTCTTGATATACTTTCAGGAACTCATCTTTATTATTGGCCAGCGGTATGCTTTCGTAATACACGGGCGGATATACCATGATTACCTTGATGCCTTGCTCTTTACAAAAATCAAGATATTGTTTGAAGATTGCTAACCCTGCACTGTCTATGGGCGAACTGATACCGGTCGGATGCTCCATCCTGAAATTATGGAACGAACTGTCCCACACTTTATCCTGTCCCTGGTACCCTTTATACTTTACAGGTGCTAAGCCTTTACCCATGTAGCTCTTTATTCCTTCCTTTACTATCGGCAGCTCATTGTTATACCGGTACAGTGGAAAGTATCGGTCCATGATATTGAATGTTGTCTCATGATTTTTTAAGATCGCCCATACAGCATCGTCATTCAGGTAGGGCAGAAATTGCTGAGAGCCCGGCAGATCATTGAAGCGTACCAGCGTTGTATTGAATCCTACTTCCTGCAAAATGTATTTAGGCTTTTTATTGTGCTGCAGGTATAGTTTCAGCCGGTCAAACTGTAGGTCGGGGCAGGATGCATCCATACCCAGGTTATAAGTATTCATTTGCAGCACACTGTCCAGTATCTTAGGCGACAGTTGCACCCATGCCCGTGAAGAGCCCATAATGATAAGGTCTGCGTTTATCTTTCCGTTGAACAGGTCATTCCATTCTGAGTAGAAGTAGTGATGCGACTTTTTCAACCCTTGCTCCACTACATAGTTGAGCAGGTAAAGCAATGGCAGCGGCGCCAGGCAGAACAGCAGTGATCGTGTTATAAATTTCTTCATGCTGTGCGCTTAAAACTGGAAGTAAATAAATTGCCTGTTCTGAAATACACCCATATACAGTATCGCAAAGATGAATGCATAATATATCCCCCACCTCAATATTCTTGGTTGTTGCTCCAACAGTATATTCAGGCTTCGTTTATTTTGTATTATATGCACTACCTCCATTGCTCCTATTGCGGCAATGCACATCAGCAACTTGGCTGGCGATACCGGTAAGTGCAAACCGCCCTTGCCCATCGCTATATTGATTGCTTCTACAAATGCATGCGGTATCCTGCTCACTATATACACCGCATCCTTCATATTGTTGGCGGCAAAGAATATATAGGTGAAGCATACGTATGCAAAGGTGAAGAACATTCCCACCAGGTCCGCAATTTCTTTAGGCAGTTTCTTGAATATCTTCTTTCTTGTTTTCCGGGTAAGTACTTCATAGGCTATGGCTACACCATGCAACCCGCCCCACACTATATAGTGCCATGCCGCCCCATGCCATAGTCCGCTCACCAGGAAGGTCACTATAGATGCAACTACAACAGCATAGATGCCCATGTTGCGCAGCGATACTGCTAGTGGTGTATATAGGTAGTCGTTAAACCATGTGGACAATGATATGTGCCACTTGCGCCAGAACTCAGAAATGCTTTTTGCATTGTACGGCCGGTTAAAGTTGGTCATCAGTTTAAATCCCATCACTCTTGCAGATCCCAGTGCTATATTAGAGTACCCTGAAAAATCACAGTAGATCCTGAACGCAAAGAATACTACACCTATCATCAGTGTTATGCTGTCATACTCCTTCGGATTATTGAATATCGGATCGGTTACCATCGCCAGCCGGTCTGCTATCACTGCTTTTTTAAATAACCCCCATATCATCATTCTTAATCCGGCTACTGCATTGTCATACTCAAATTCATGCTTTTCGTAAAACTGGTGCAGCATATTCTGAGGTCGCTCTATAGGGCCCGCTACCAGCTGCGGATAAAACATCACATACAACGAATAGATACCGAAATGTCTTTCCGCTTTTTGATTGCCTCGGTACACTTCTATCGTATAACTCATTGCCTGGAATGTGTGAAACGAAAGGCCGATAGGTAAAATAAAATGTAATAAGGAAAGGTTGCTGTTCACATGTGTCATGTGAAACAGTTCATTCAGGTTCTCGATAAAAAAGTTGTAGTATTTAAAAAAACCGAGTACACCTATGTTCGCAACAATACTCAGCCCCAGGAAAGCCTTTCGTCTGCTCCCTTCAGCATTTTCTATCATTATTCCTGCGGCATAATCTATTATTATTGTCAGAAATAATATAAGTATATATACAGGAATGAATGCCATGTAAAAAACACAGCTGGCTACCAGCAGGTGAAACCACCGCAGCTTGTGGGGCAATAAAAAATAGATAAGGGTTACTATAGGGAAGAATAATAAAAACTCGAATGAATTAAACAGCATAGATTTAAATCAGGAGTCCGCCCTTGGCAAACCGGTTAGGCCACAAAGCTAAATATTTTAGAAAGCTAATCAGAAATAAACTGCAAAAACACCCAAAAAGGTTTCAGTAAAAAAATCAGTGTAATTTTGCTTGCCATGACAAAACTTTCTGTCAATATCAATAAGATTGCCACTTTGCGCAATAGCCGGGGGGGCAATAACCCTGATGTCCTGAAAACCGCTATCGACTGCCAGAAGTTTGGTGCCGATGGGATCACCGTACATCCCCGTCCCGACGAACGTCACATTCGCTACAGTGATGTCCGTGATATTAGTAAGATAATAACTACCGAGTTTAATATTGAGGGTAATCCTAAAGAAGATAAGTTCGTCAGTCTTGTTCTGGAGGTTAAGCCGGCACAGGTCACTTTGGTGCCCGATGCTCCCGGGCAGCTCACATCTAATCACGGATGGGATACTTTAAAAGAAAAAGAATATTTACAAGGGATTATCCGCAAATTCAAAGATGCAGGTATCCGCGTATCTATTTTTGTCGACCCTGTCGCATCTATCGTAGCCGCCGCCGCCGATACCGGCACTGACCGTATCGAGCTATACACAGAAGATTACGCAAAAAATTATCATATAAACAGGTCTGAAGCTATAAAAGACTATGTTGAGGTTTCGGCCATTGCAACCAGGCTTGGTTTGGGCATAAATGCCGGCCACGATCTGGATCGGGATAACCTCGGCTTTTTCAGCACGTCCATCCCGGGTCTGTTAGAAGTGTCCATCGGCCACGCACTCATTTCAGATGCCATATACCTCGGATTGGAGAATACGATTCAGATATACAAGAGGCAATTAATAGCATAATACTAATAATATTTGTCAATATGTTAATTAATTGGGGAAATCTTATTATTTTGGGCTTGATATGAACACCCATATGGGTGCAAAAACCTTTACAATGAAGAAAATTTTATACGCAGCATCTGTTTGCGCTTTATTAAGCACAACCGCAAATGCACAATATAATTTAGGTGTCGCTACAGGAAACTGGAATGCGATGTCAGCTATTTATCTGAACCCTGCTAATATTGGTGGCGCTCACGAACGGTTTAGTGTTGAGGCTATCGGTGTTAATGCCGGTGTCGATAATAGCCTTGGTTACATCAACCTGAAAAGTGGTCTTTCTGAATTCATTAATGACGGAAATACGGATAACATCTTCACATACAAGAACAGCAGACAGTTTAGCTTGCTTGCTCCTTATGCCGAAGTACATCTGCCTGGTGTAATGATCAATATCAATCGCAAACACAGCTTTGCGTTTACAAACCGCACACGTGGTTTTAACCAGTTCAATAATTTCGACCAGACGCTTTATCGCACTATCGCTGATCCTTCATACCTGCCATCAGGAGATATTAGGTTCACTTCTAGTCAGTTCAATTATACTGCGCATTTATGGAGTGAGATGGCGCTTACTTATGGTGGTGTTGTTTACGAATCATTTGAGCATCGCTTTAAAGTAGGTGCTACATTACGTTACCTCGGTGGCATCGGTTACCTCGGCCTTCGGGGCAATAATCTTGATGTGCGTTATAAGGATGGTAGTGATACCGTGTTTGTCGCTAATTCAGATCTGGAATATGCGAGCAATGTCGTTAGCACACGGAATGCTGTATTCAGCGGTATTTCCAGCAGTAATATATTCAGTGAATTTTTTGGCAAAAAATCCGGCCGTGGTGTTGGTGGCGATATCGGCATAGTGTATGAATACAATCCTGCTAATATCAAGACCGAAGATGGATACCTGTTACGTGTGTCTGCTTCAGTTATGGATCTTGGTGCTATCAAATACAGGAGTGCTCGTAACTCAAATGCTAATCTTACCGGTAATGGTTATGTAACCGGCCAGGGCCTTTCTGACAATTCAAGCACTTTCGAAGAGTTCCGCGCTTATGCTACGCAGCAGGGCTTTACTGCCGATACCGGTCACCGCGATACTAAGTTATACATGCCTACAACATTGCGTTTCGGTGCAGACTACAACATCTACAGGAAGTTTTATGTAAATGCAATGTATATCGGTAACCTGGTGAACAGGCAGAATTTTGGTAATTCTTATTACGATCAGATCACAGTTACTCCTCGTTACGATTCAAAGATCTTTAGTGCAGCAATACCTGTTACATACAGTATGCTGAACAAAAACTTAAAAATGGGTATTGGCCTTCGTGTCAGCGGTTTCTTCGTTGGTAGCGATGACATGTTGGTTGTATTGGCAAATCGCCAGACAGGCTTCAACTTCTATGCTGGTGGTTTTGTTCCGTTGTACAACAAACGCATCAGGGAAAAAGATACAGACGGTGATGGTATTCCTGACCGTGCTGATAATTGCCCTGAAGAAGCAGGTCCTCGCCATCTTCACGGCTGCCCTGAAAGCGAGCCTGATATGGAACATGGCGGCAGCGACGACAGAGCTGAACAGTAATTCCTTTGACATTCATATAAAAGCCCCCGTTTTATGCGGGGGCTTTTTTATGCTTTTTCATAGTTGACTATATGTCATCGATTTCTATTACTTCATCCTGCTCGGGTCTTATCAGTTCATACCTTTTTGCAAAGTTGCACCAATGGCAGTTTTCTTTTCCGCACCCTTTGTCAAATTCATGATTCATGATGCCGTTATAAACATCCTTTATTTGCTTGCGTACTATTTCTTCATCAGGCGGAAAAACAGGCACAAGTATTTTTTTGTACTCGCCCGTTTTACTCTTTTGCACAAAGTCAAACATACCACTGCTTACCCGCAGGCTTTTCTCCTCATAGTTTTCCAGTAGCAGTTTATAGAACACCATCTGGCGCCAGTAGTCTCCACCGTTAGGTTCCTTTTCATTAGGTGGTGCGGTCATCGGCGTAGCCGACTTGTCCGGGTCTCCCGTTTTGTAATCCACTACTTTGCATGTGGTGCCTTCTATTTCCAGCTTATCTATTTTACCGGTTACCGGTACGCCATCAAGCAGGTACCGGGGCACCTTGTATTCTATTTCTACATCCTTATGAAAACTATTGATGTAATGATCATAATACTCAGATAACAGTGTATTGCCTTGTTCCATTCGCCGGTCAAACTGTACACTGTTCAGGCTTGCCCCTTCCGAATACAGTGCCGATCTGAATACGCTCAGCACTTGCTCCTTACTTGGGAATACGCCCGAGTTCGATTTCATATCCAGGAACATGCGCTCAAGTGCAGTATGCACAGCACTACCAAAAGCCAGTGCATCATTTTTCTGGTAGGGCACTCGCAGTATATTCTCGTAGTAGAATGTAAGCGGGCACCTCAGGAATTTAGAAAGCGATGTTGCACTCATGATGAACTGCTGTAGCTCACGCTCTATCCACTGTGCATTCGCCATCTTCACCCGCACTTCTGGTACCGGTGCTATTGCCTGCATCATAAATGATATCAGTTCTTCTGTAGCCACCTTTTGGTTCACCCTGTCCTCTGGTGCAGATATCTCATCTACAAATACCGATGTTTCCAATGGCTTGCCGGCAAGGTCATTTACAGCATACGATAGTTGTAGATGCTTTTTAGCCCGGGTAAGCGCCACGTAAAACAGTCGTCGGGCTATCTCAGTCTTATTGGTCTTTTGTGTATCCTCTTCCGTTGCCGTTATCGTGTCTGGCATCCGGTATTCATTATTGCCGCCACGTTTATCCTCCCAGAAGTTTTTGGTGCAGCCTATCAGGTACACATACTCAAATTCATTTCCCTTCGAGCTGTGTGCTGTAAAGAAGTGCACCCCATTGTCGTTCTGTATCACACGCTGCAGCGGCAGTTCTATTTTTTCGTCGTCCATGCGTTTTATCATCTGCAGGAACTCCGGTGACTTTATTTTATGGTTGCGGGAGTACGTATCTTTTACAAACTCAAAATACGTGTACAGCATTTGTATCTGCCATACATGGTCTGTGGTCCGCACCAGGTGCGCCACTATGCCACTCTCATGTATTATTTTTTCCAGTAGCAGCGGTAGCGGCAGCGACAGTTGTTGTTGTTGCCATACATCCAGGTTTCGTCCCAGCCTCGTCATTGCTTTCGCAGATTTCAGGTCCAGCGATTCCAGCAGCAATACGTTGTCCAATAGTGTGCGCCAGCGTATAGGTCCCTTTTCCTTTTTATGGTGCTGCATGTATAGTGCCAGGTGGGCTATGTCTGTAGGCAATATCCCGAAGTACGGCGCATGCATCAGCTCGAACAATAGTTCTTCGCCGTCAAATGATTTTTTCGTTTCCTCGTTCAGGTATTTCAGCACCTGGTGTATCTGTTGTATCAGCGGCTCCTTAAGTATGTTTACCGGTTTCTTTACATTATAGGGTATGCCCCTGCGCTCCATCATGGCTATGATGTTCGCTGCCTGCTTATGCTGTGCGTAGAGCACTGCTATCTGGTTCAGCGCTATTCCTTTGTGATGCATTTGTTCTATCTGCATCACTATATCTGCTTCCTCCTGTAGTGTATTGCTATACACTTTTACCACAGGGGTTATATTCTCACCACCATCCTTGAACCGGTCCGATGATGCAACGATATTTTTATCCAGCTCCAGATCATGTAGTTGGTTGATCAGTCGTTGCTTGTTATAACCGATCGAGGTCATTGCCTTGTTCAGTATCTCTTGCGATGAGCGGTAGTTATTCGGCAGCACTACTATTTTTATAGCTGCCTTATAGCGTTCATAGAACTCTACAATGTTCCTTATCCTCGCTCCCTGGAATTCATACACCCCCTGGTCATCATCACCCACTACAAATATGTTCGGATCCTCCCAGTACGATGCCAGCATATTCAGCAACTCATTCTGTGCGCCATTTGTATCCTGGAACTCATCCACCAGTATGAACTGGTAACGCTCCTGGTAACTTTGCAGCAATGCGGGATTCTGCTTGAAAGCGCTCAGCACCCAGATGATCATATCGTTGAAGTCATACCTGCCTGCTTCCAGCATCAACGTTTCATATCGGTCAAACAGTTGTGCGGCCGCACGGGTACTTTCCATTCTCCTTATTTCCTCATCTACCAGTGCTTGTTTCACATCGCCTTTCTGGTAGCCCTTTCCAGCTCTAATATATATATAGATCTCCCTGCTCCGTAGTTCCAGTATGTAGTCGTCTATTGCAGCCGATATATATTTTGCCGATAAGTACTCCTTCTTCATCATATCAAACAGCCTGCTCAGCTTGCCGGTATCCATATATATATTACCGCTTAGTTTGCGCAGGGCATGTCCGGGCGGTAGTTCCTCCAGCATCTTATATAAAATCTCTGTCCGCTCCAGGTCTGTTATTGGCTGCAATGACCTCACCCCGAAATAATCACTGTTACTTTGTATTACATTATTACAAAACGCATGAAAGGTGTGTATGTTTATTTTATGTGCTGCCGGGCCGGTTATTTGTACCAGTCGCCTCCTCATGGAGTTGGTAGCTTCCTCGGTATAGGTCAGGCATAATATCTCATGGGGTTGCACCTGTGCTTCGCTCAGCATAAGGTTGGCTATCCTCATAGACAATACTTCCGTTTTCCCGGTTCCCGGGCCGGCTATCACCATCACGGGTCCGTATATATGGTTCACTGCCTCCTGTTGGCGTTCATTCAGCTTATTATATCGTTCTGCAAACAGGTCTTCTTTGATGGACATTAGCGGTATGGTTCTGAAAATTGAAGTTAAGTATTGGCAGCCGATATATAAAATTGCATCAGTACCCCTTTTATACTTGCGCAAAAGTACAGCTACGTAACATTAAATTAATATTGGCGTAACATGGCGGTAATATTATGGCGGTTTCTTTGCATTGTAAATTTCACCCCCTTTTCTATTCTAAAGAGCTAAGAACAAACACACAAATGAAATTATTCAGGAATTTAGCATTGGCAGGTATCGCATTGGCAATTTCAGGCAGCTTGATGCTGACCTCATGTAATGGAGGTGGCGATGCTTCGGGTTCAGATAGCACATCTGCTTCCGGAGAAGACAACAGCATTATGGGCGCCGGTAGCTCGTTCGATAATCCGCTGTTCTCCAAGATGTTTTCTGAATATAATAAGAGTAATGGGCTTAAGGTAAACTATCAGTCTATCGGTTCAGGTGGTGGTATCAAAGGGCTTACAGATAAAACAGTTGATTTCGGTGCATCAGATGCTCCCCTTAGCGCATTGAGCGGTCCGGCTATACATATACCTGTTACTGCGGGTGCTGTCGTACTCAGCTACAACATCCCGGGCGTTACAGATACCCTTATGCTTACACCTGATGTATTGGCTGGCATTTTCCTTGGTACAATAACTAAATGGAATGATGCGAAGATCGTTGCAATAAACAAGAACGCTAAACTACCGGCAATGGATATACTCGTTGCTCATCGTGCAGATGCCAGTGGTACTTCCAATATCTTCACTACTTACCTCGCTAAGGTGAGCA
Organism: uncultured Flavipsychrobacter sp.; assembly: GCA_964478855.1. GTDB lineage: Bacteria > Bacteroidota > Bacteroidia > Chitinophagales > Chitinophagaceae > Nemorincola. The sequence goes on along the minus strand of CAYZKL010000002.1, from coordinate 95,407 downwards.
AGGATTGGGAAACTAAAGTTGGTAAGGGTTCTTCTGTCAACTGGCCTGTTGGTCTTGGTGGCAAGGGCAACGAAGGTGTTGCTGGTACAGTTAAGCAGACACCGGGTGCTATTGGTTACATAGAGCTGGCTTATGCTATTCAGAACAATATGGCTTATGCCAAGGTTCAGAACAAGGCTGGTAATTTTATTACTCCTTCTATATCCAGCGTTACAGCAGCAGCTAATATCGAGATCCCTGCTGATGGTAAAGTTTCATTGACCAATACCGATGCGGCTGACGGTTATCCTGTATCTGGTTTGTCATGGGTTATTATCTACCAGGAACAGAAATATAACGGTCGCTCTGCAGACAAGGCTAATAAAATGGTTAAACTGATCCAGTGGATGATTCACGATGGCCAGCAGTATTCGGGTGCGCTTAATTATGCTCCGCTTTCTGCTAAGGCTGTTAGTGTGGGTGATGCACTGCTGAAAACAGTTACTTACGACGCTAAGCCGGTATTGCAATAAACTACGCTGTAAAGCATGAGTACTTCAATTGATAATGATGTGGTTACCCGCCCCGACTATTCGTTGAGGCGGGTAATTAGTTCTGAAAAAATATGGAATGCAGTGAAAGGGATTAAGCGGATAAAACGTTCGCATCGGCAGATACGGACAGAGAATGTTTTCAGGCGCACACTTATTATAGTTGCCTTGGCTATGGTTGTCCTTGTGCTCGGCATTTTCATTACTTTGATAGTGCAGTCTATACCATCGCTCAAGTCTTTGGGTGTTGGCTATCTCTGGGGCAAGACCTGGGATCCTGTTCAGGATGTTTATGGTGCGCTGCCGTTTCTGGCAGGCACACTGCTTACCTCTTTTCTGGCCCTGGCTTTATCTATACCATTCTCTTTTGCCGTGGCCATATTCCTCGGCGAATACTATCCTAAAGGTTGGATGTCTAATCTGTTAAAGAATACAGTTGAGCTCATAGCTGCTGTACCATCGGTTATCTACGGCTTTTGGGGCCTGGCGGTCCTGGTACCAATGGTCAGGAGTCTCGAAACTACATTAGGCGTGCCACCCATCGGCTACGGCATTTTTACTTCATCGCTCATCCTCGCTGTTATGATCATACCCTATGCAGCATCGCTCGGTCGGTCTATGATCCAGATGGTCCCTGCCAATTTAAAGGAAGCAGCATATTCATTAGGCGCTACCCGCTGGGAAGTTATCCGTAGCGTTATACTTCCTTACACTCGTTCAGGTTTATTTGCTGGTATCTTACTTTCTCTCGGCCGTGCCCTTGGCGAAACAATGGCAGTGACAATGGTGATCGGTAATACCACCCTCATGCCTAAGAACATTTTCTCTACCGGCAATACCATGGCCAGCGTTATTGCAAACGAATTAGGTGAGGCTGATAAAGTAGTATACAACTCAGCCCTTATAGAGCTTGGCCTCGTTTTGTTTCTCGTTACAGTGGTTATCAATATGATTGGCAAAAAAGTGATCAACAGGTTTACAAACGAATGATGATGCGAAACAAGGTAAAGTACAGGATAGGCAAAAGCACAGGGTTCCAGTTACTTACTGTTATACTGGCATGCACCTGTGTGTTGCCGCTCATCGCTATTCTCATTTATATTATCCGCGCCGGTATCACTAAGATCAATTGGAGCTTTCTTACAAATGTCGAAAAGCCTGTTGGTGAGATTGGTGGCGGTATTGCTCATGCACTTATGGGCAGCATGCTGGTCATACTTGTGGCATCAGTGATCGCTATTCCCATTGGCATCCTTTGCGGCATCTATCTTAGCGAAAACAAAAAAAGCCGTCTCGCATACTGGAGCCGTCTTTGTGTCGATATCCTCCAGGGTGTTCCTTCTATTGTTATCGGTATCGTGGCATATATATGGCTGGTAAAACCTTTTGGATATTCTGCACTTTCAGGCAGTATCGCTTTATCAGTAATGATGTTACCTATCATCATCCGTTCCACCGAAGAAACTTTAAAAATGCTTCCCGATACTTTGCGTGAGGCCGCTTATGCTTTGGGTATGCCATTTCACCGGGTCATACTCAAGGTCATTTTACCGTGCGGCATCAGTGGTATCTTATCCGGTGTCATGCTGGCTGTTGCCAGGATCGCCGGCGAGACCGCCCCGCTTTTGTTTACCGCATTCGGCTACCAGTTCTTCTCTACAAATCTTACAAAACCTATGGAGACCCTACCGCACCTCATCTTTAAGTATGCCATCACTCCCTACCAGGATTGGCAGGACCTCGCATGGGGAGCATCTTGTATTCTGCTCATATGGGTATTGCTGTTAAATATTATTACTAAGCTGATAACACGTAAATGGAAAGTACAATTGTAAAAGCGGTCAACTACAATGCATACTTCGGCGACAATCATGTTGTCAAAGATGTGAACATTGATATCCCCCGCAATAATGTGATCGCTGTAATGGGTCCTTCGGGCTGTGGTAAAACTACTTTTCTCCGTGGCATTAACCGTATGCATGAGCTCATCCCCGGCGCTACCGCCAATGGAAATATTATGCTTAATGGCGAGAACATCATGGAGATGCATCCCATATTTGTTCGACTCAAGATAGGTATGGTGTTCCAGCGCCCTAATCCTTTTCCTAACCTCAGCATTTACGATAACGTCATTGCAGGTTATAAGCTCAATGGTATTAAACTACCAAAAGCTGAGAAGGATCGCATCGTAGAGCATTCACTTACCCGTGTGGCACTATGGAAAGAGGTAAAAGATTCATTGACCAAGAAAGGTTCATTCCTTTCCGGCGGCCAGCAGCAGCGTTTATGTATTGCCCGTGCTGTTGCTATGGAGCCCGAGGTCTTGTTGTTCGATGAACCTACCTCTGCACTCGATCCCATTTCTACATCTACGGTTGAAGAATTGTTTCACGAACTGAAGAAGAATTATACACTCATCATTGTTACGCACAACATGCAGCAGGCTGCCCGTGTCAGTGACAAGACGGCTTTCTTCTACATGGGCGAGCTTGTGGAGTATGATGCTACCAAGCAGATGTTCACCAACCCAACCGATATCCGTACACAAAATTATATTACCGGCAGGTTCAGCTAAGCCATCAATCATTTACAGTTATGACACAATTGGAACACGAGATACAAGGGATCAAGGAAGAAGTGATCAGCATGTGGAACCTGGTAGAATCCCAGCTTAAGAAATCAAGGACTGCCCTCCTTCATTTCGACCGTGACCTTGCCCGTGAGGTAGTGCTCAAAGAAAAGCGTGTGAACGCATTCGAGTTAAAACTCGATCGTGACTGCGAAGATATATTTGCGCTCTACTGTCCTGTGGCTATCGATCTCCGTTTCCTGCTGGCTGTACTAAAGATCAATAACAACCTCGAGCGTATCGGCGATATAGCCGAAGGCATTTGTAAATACATCATCGAGTCACTCGACAATTTCGATCAGTCACTCTTTACCCGCACAGAGCTAACCCGCATATTCGACGATTCTATAAATATTCTTGCAGATACCCGCATCGCTTTCGAGAAAGAAGATACCATCCTCGCTCGCAGCATTTTCAAGAGAGATGAGGTTCTCGATAATATCAACAATAATGCAATTGATCGTGTCAGCGAGTGCATTGCCGAAGACATAACTGTCATGAAAGATGCTTTATATGTACTGTCTATCATCCGCAAACTGGAGCGTGTCGGCGATCAGTCTAAGAACATGGCAGAGGAGATAATTTTCTATGTGGAGGCAAAAGTCCTGAAGCACCAGAAAGATGCTGGTAAAGCAGAATAGATCTTTTCTAAGATTGATGCCATACTTTTGCCTTCGTGCAGATCACTAATAATAAGAAAGAATATCGCTTCGAGATCGCCTTCCCCGATGGCGAATTCGCCATACTCACCTATCGCTGGCTCAAAGGCAGCATGGTCCTCATGCACACCGTGGTTCCGGTTGCACACCGCAAAAAAGGTATCGGTGCGTTACTGGCAGCGCACGTTCTCGAATACGCCCGCACCCACCAGCTCAAGGTAATTGTTTATTGTGCTTTCGTAGCTAAGTATCTCACTACTCACCCGGAATATAATGACCTCTTAGATCCGGCTCACATTTCTTAAACCACATCACAGCTTTCCCTGACCTGTTTATATAACCCCATCTTCCATCTTTTTTCACAGCGGCTAAACCTTCCGAAAACGGGAGAGCGTTGTCATATATAAACGGGAATACGGTTTCCCCCATTCTGTTAATGAAACCAAATTTTCCATCTTTTTTAGCAGTAGCAACATCTTCGCAAAAATCGGACATATCATCATAAAGGAATGGAATAACTACTTTTCCGGTACGGTCAATAACTCCGTAACGGGAGTGCCCGCACTCATCATCAAATAATACAAATGATAAGCCGTCTTTACCAAAATTGTAAATACGCGAATATTTGAACGGTATAACTGTTTCCCCTTTTTTATTTATTACGCCGAATTTTAGTTCTTTTCCGGGTTTTAAAGAGTCTTTGCTTTGTTTTACTATAATTAATCCCTCTGCTATGTCTGGTCTGTCTTCATAAATAAAAGGAATGACTATTCTTCCGTTTGTATCGATCACTCCATATTTGTATTCCATTTCCGCTGTTAACAGTTCCTGCGAATAAGTCCACCCGATCTCTTCATATTTGCAGTCAACAACTTCTTTACCATGTCTATTGATAAGCCCCCAATTATGTAAGCTGTCAGATACAGCATGAAACCCATTTTGAATGAGATAGCAATTGCTATATTTATAATCAATGACCAGTCGTCTTTTCTTATCAAGAGCACCCCATTTTTTGCCTTTTTTCACTAGCGCAATGCCTGTATTAAATACCGTTGCGTCGTCGTAAATAATTGGCAGGAAATTTCTTCCTGCTTTGTCAATGAAACCATACTTTTCATTCATTTTCACCATGGCATATCCTTCACAAAAGTTTGAAACGTCATCATATTTGCAAGGAATCACCACTTTCCCGCTTCTGTTGATAAAACCCCATTTCCCATCATATTGTACCGCCGCAATATTTGCCCTGAATTGATTGATCTGGTCATATACGCAAGGGACAACTTCCTTCCCCTTCTTATTTATTATCCCTTTATAACCTTGAGGATTTGAAACGATCGCTAAGCCATTCTCAAAACATTCAACATAACTGTATGAGCCTTTCTCATAGTTATTTCTTAAAACTTTACCTGTTTTATCTATCAATTGAGTCGCATGATTGATCTCTACTTTTGCAGTACCATTCTTAAATACGCTTCCATAAGAATACACAAATTCGATTACTTCTCTACCGGTACTGTCAACGAAACCCCACTTTCCATTTAGTTTTGCAGCGATCATTCCCTCGCTAAAATGATAATAGAGTTCATCGTATTTTATCGGAACTACTTCTTTATTATTCGTATCAATAACGCCCCACTTTTCATTTTTTTTCACAAGAGTTACTCCTTTACGGACACCCCTTATTTCATCATAGATCAGCGGTACTACCTCCTTTCTTTGTTTATTGATCAACCCATTTTTGTTATTGTTATGAACTCGGGCGAAGCCCTCGGTTGCAATATCAATAGCGTCATATTTACAGTCCACAACTTCCGCCCCTGTAAGGTCAATTAAGCCCCACTTTTTATTCCTTTTTACTTTACATAACCCATTCATAAAAAAAGAAGTCTCATCATAAATAC
>CAYZKL010000002.1:49869-89675 GCA_964478855.1 uncultured Flavipsychrobacter sp. | reverse complement strand
AGCCCCATCTATTCTTCTTTCTAACAGCCACAATGCCCTCCTCTACTGAATATCCAAAATCTGAAAATTCGCCGAATGGGAAAATGATTTTTCCTGCTTTGTTTAGTAACGCTACTTTATCATCTTTTCGCGCCATATAATTGCCGTGCAATTCTTTTTGTATGTGATCGTATTCTATTGGAATGAGAATGTTATTCTTGGTATCAACAACACCCCATTTCTCTCCCGATTTTACAAGTATAATACCATACGGTCCTATAGGGCAGTATTCGCCAAAGCACGTAAAGATGTCGTCATATATCCCGGGCACCACTTCTTTCCCCGCAGTGTTCAGGATACATTTTCTACCTGCTCTATTTGCAAGGATGAATCGATTATCAAGATTATATATAGTGTCATATAAGCATGGTACTACCTCTTCTCCTTTGCAATTAAGAAAACCAAACTTGTTTTGTATTGAAACTTTGATCAGCCCATGTCGGCATTCATCTTCTACATAATCGTACTTGCATTTTACCGCAGGCATGCTGTTTTGCCTTGTTTGTGATAAACAGGCATATGAAAAAAGGAAAAAATAGCAGAAAGCGATAGCGGTTCTCATGCTGCAGGAAATTAATGAGTGCAGGCGAAATTATTATAGTTACTAACTATTATAAAGTTACAAAACTGATCATTCAGATTAAAACAACAGATCCTCTGATCCTGTTACCTCGTTAAGCCCACTATCTACTTCCCCATCATTCGTTTCATCTCCATCACATCCATCTCCAGGTCTGCCAGGCGGTGATACACTTCTGCAGGCTCGCTGAAGTCACTGCTTATCTTCATACGGCCATACCATACTTCTTTTATATCCTCTGGGGCAATTTCTATTGTCGGGAATTCGTGCCTGTGGGCTATCGTATCACTTTTTAGGTATAGTTTGCCACGTTCTTTCAGTCTGTTTACTACGCGTTTCACGGCCACGCCCCCTGTATGTACTACCACATATACCCGGTTGTCGCGTATTTTATCCAGTTCATCTATCCACTCACCTATTATCCGGTCACCGCTCAGCACATTCGGTGCCATCGATGGCCCCTCCACTTCAAACATCCTGTAAGTAGCATTGTTCAGTCCCGGCAGGCGAAAGGTCGGTAGCGTCTCCATAAACTCGGCATCACCATAGCCCAGCAGGTATCCGGCTCTTGCCTTTATAGGCACATATATAATATTATCGTTGCCGCTGTTATCTACCGTTATTATCTTAGGTATGCCGTTATATATGTTTTGTTGCTTTTCTGGGAATGCGCCTCGCAATATCAGGTCTTTTTCCTTCGATTTTGCACCGCCTTCCATGTTTTTTGACAAAAGGTCGTCAAGCGATATGCCAAAATAGTTGGCAAATGTGACTAACGTCTCCAGGTTCGGCTCACTTATTCCCGATTCATAATTGGCAATGGTCGTACGTCCTATACGCACCTCAGTGCTAAGCGCATCCTGCGTTTTGCCGGTTTGCTTCCTTAGATATTTAAGATTACTTGCTAAGTACATGACGCAAAGATAAGATTATTTTTCCACAAAATTTGGAATTGTCAAAATAATTGGAATATATTTGTGCTGGAATTGACGCTTATGATTTCAAAAATACTAAACATTAATTATTTGTGACAAATTTTTTGTCGGAACATATAGAGTACGATGCTGACCCATAAGCCATCCGTAACCTCAAAATCAGTATAACATGACAAACGAACAAAAAAGGCAGGTAAAAGACGCATTGCTCAGGTACCTCAACAATTTCGAAACGCAGACTCAGGCCGCCAATAGCCTGCAGGGAATCAGCTCATCTACCATATCTCAGGTCAAAAACAATAATTGGGAATTACTCAGCGAGCGCCTTTGGCATCATATCGCTCGCCAGGTAGGTTTTTATAGTGGCGAGTGGCAGCCGGCCGATACCGGTGCTTATCTCCTGCTCCGCATCCTCTTCAGCGATGCGCAGCATTATGCTATGGCTTATGGCATTGCTATTGGCTCTGGTCTTGGCAAGTCCTTCACAGCCACTCATTACATACGGGAAAATGATAATTGCTCTTACATTGTTTGCAACGAGCGGTTCAATCGTAAATCTTTTCTCTCGGCTTTGCTTTCTCTTGATGCGCTAACTCCCGGCGATACGGTTGCCGAAATGATGGACCAGTTCACAGGGCACATCAGCCAAAAGGAAGAAGCACTCCTTATTCTCGATGATGCCCACAAATTGAAGGACCGGGTATTGCAGCTCGTTATTTTGATGGCCAACAGCCTGATGGGTAAAGTTGGTATTGTCATCCTCGGTTCCGAAATGTTACGCACCCGCCTGCTCGATGGTGTGAGGCTCAAAAAGGTCGGCTATGATGACATATACAAAAGCATCGGTCGCCGGTTCATCACTCTCGGCACCCTGGGTCCCAAAGATGTCGACCTCGTCGCCCGGGCCAATGGTTTGTTCGATGAGGAGGCCATACATCAGGTCAGGGAAAATTGCGGTAACGATCTCCACAAGGCCACGCTCCTCATATCCCAGTACACAGAAATGAACATTGCTGCATAAAACCAATAATTAAGAAACAGAATTGATCAGTATAAAAACAAATAACATGAATTACGCACCATCACTGCCAATAAATACTGCCCGCCACATTGCACGCTCGGCTCAGCAGCAGATAAAAGATACTACAGGCTACGAGGTCACATTGCTCATGTGCTCTCCCGAAACTTCTTTCAAAACACCCGAACGTATGCTTGGGGTCATAGCTAAAGCATTGGACATGAGCCCCGCATGTTTCAAAATGAGGTCCCGCATGCGCGAGATTGCAGAGCTCCGTTTTATCGGCGCCATCTTCCTGCGCAAGTATTTCCCGCAGATCACGCTCAACCAGATAGCTGCATTCTACGGTGGACAGGACCATACCTCCGTGCTCAATGGTCTGGCCCGCGCCAATGATCTGCTCTATACTGGCGATGTTAGGTTTATAAAAAAGTACAACAGGGTTTTAAACATGGTAAATATATGGCTAAGAAAAGAGGCATAAGACTCCGCATCAGTTGCCAGCGTGTCGAGGCGCTGCTCGAGATATGCGATGAAATGCTGGAAGAGTTCAGGCCGCAGAACGACCACCAGTACTTGCTCAGGGAGTATATGATAGAGCTGCAGCACAAGCTGCGCGACATGCTCCGCAAGAACCAGGAAATGTATATGCTCGTTCTCGTTGGTGCAGAGGCCGTCGCCTTCTACCAGCTCTGGGGAATGATGGATATCAGGAACGATAAGTACGCAACGCTCATAGTCGATAACCTCATCGAAAAGATGAGTAGCCTCGCGGCATGATATTAGTTTATTGACTATTGGCTTAAGGTTATTAGAATGGATAAAAGATTATTAACGCTATCCTGCTCTGTATAATTAAAACGAAAAGGATAAAATTTCATGAATGGTTTATGAAAACAAGGAACGCACACCAATTTGATTCAGGCATTACTCCCGCTCAGTTCGATGAAGCAATGGAATTGTATTGCCGCGCAGAGATCCGCGAAGCGGAGATCAATAAAATGATAGAAAATGAAGTTACCATGATGCTCAGTTTGTATGAGGAAGAGCTTGGCTACCTCGCCCGTACTAAGAACATGGCTTTCCAAAGGGTACAATCTTACTGTCTTAATAATAAAGAAGAGTTATTTGGCAAACGCAGAAGTATAAGCACAGAGATCGGGGTTGCCGGTTTCAGGCTCGGCACGCCAAGGTTAAAAACCGCAAAAGGCAGCAGCTGGAAAAAAGTACTGCAGGAACTGAAAGAAAAATTGCCCGAATACATAAGGGTGGTCGAAGAACCGGCAAGAGATATGTTACTCGCAAACCGTAATACAGATAAGGTTGCACCGCTGTTAATGGAAATAGGCGTGGAAGTGGTACAGGACGAATTATTTTTTATTGAACCCAAAAAAGCGGCTTAGTTATGAACACCGTAAATAATAGTAAACGCACAACGATAGATTTGTTTTCTTCATTAGGAGGTGCTAACTCCTTTTCAGGCAGACAATCAGTGGCTACCCGCAGGCAGCAAAAACACGAAATGCTCGTGGCATTTATTGCCAACGCAAAGAAACCACAACCCAAACCAGCCCCTGGTAAACCAAAACTACTGAAAGCCCTGTTGTGTTTCTTTTTCTGATAAGCTTTGTACGATTTTTCAGATCATTGCTTATTGGAAAAGCAAAACTTCGGATAAATGGCCACGGCAGGTGGTCTATAATAATTGATTGATAGTTACCCGGTATATTCCGGTACAAACTTTAAAACAACCATTATGAACAAGACAGCATACATAGCCGGAAAGGTGACTGGTCTCCCTAAAAACCATGTGGTCAGTAAATTTAATACGGTTGAGGACCAGCTCATTAGCATGGGCTACCATGTAGTTAAACCTCAGGCCGTTTATGAAGATAATGCCTCTTGGGACGTTGCAGTTCGTGGCGATATCAAGAAAATGCTCGAGTGCGATGAGGTCCACCTCCTCCCCGATTGGCAGGATAGCCGTGGTGCCCAGCTCGAACGTGATATCGCACTTCGGCTTGGTATGCAGGTAGTATATCATTGATTACTCACCCCATTTATATAAAACATTGCCCCATTTTCGACATGAGAAACATGACATGTTGAAAACAAGGCAATGTTTTCGACATATAGCCCCCCCTCACAAGACATTTATGGCCTCGCCTGAATCCTGGTAGGGTCCCAATGGGGTGTTATTGAGGCGACCATAGGGTCACTTTGGGGCCACATGGGGCATCGGTAGGGCCACCGAAATAGTCATTTTCGCACCAGATCTCAAACTCACTTACACCTTACCCCTATAACGAGTCGAAATTAGCACCCCGTTTTCGACATGTGAATATAGATATGTCGAAAATACTACCCCATTTTCGACATATAAATGAGGGGTGATGGGGTCACTATGGGGTGACCATAATTAGCTTAACCGCTTGATTATCAACAGTAAATTGCACAATGGGGTGACCGGCTTTTATTAAAATGGGGTGACCTCATGGCTGATCCTTTAATCCTTCAAATCCTGGTTCAAAGCATAAACACAATACCCTGCCTTACGCCCCACCAGCGTAAACCTGTTGGTATCAAATCGCACAAAAGGCATCGAATCATTGCAGGCATTAATATCATTCCTTTGTTCATCCGTCACTATATACCTGATCAGTCCGTTGTTCATTCCGGCAATAAAACCTGAATAATCATAGGTATTAGGGTTAGGATTATAGATCTGGCTCACCACATCCTTATTCGGCATTATGGCGTTATTAATAAATATATTATCCAGGAACCGGCGCTCGGTGAAAAATATCCGCTCCCCATCCTTCAGATGTAGTTCATTGTTGAAGTAGCTATACAATTGTAATTCACGGTCATATTCTTCCTTCATATTCTTAAACCCCTTCTCTATGTATACCCCCGAAAACAAACCTATTGCCTTCGAAGTGATCAGGACAAAAAATACAACATAGGCAAACTGGTGAAAACTAATTGTCCTCCCACCGGTTTTCAGCAATGGCATTCTCCCTGCTTCATGCTGCAAAAGGTATGGCAAACCGATCAGTACAAATACCAGGAACTCTGTAAAGTAATTATTGCTGCTTCCTACTTTTAGTCCGGTTATGACAGCAAACAGGAAGGAAAGTGTTGCACCCGTAATGATGATACGATATGTTTTATCTGTGATTTTGGTTACCGCCAGCCATACCATAATACCGCCAAGTATATAGAACGGTACTATATCAAAGAAGTATTGGCTGGTAAACATTCTGTGCAGGAATGCAATATCTACTCCGTTTTTCAGGCCCAGGTAAGCATTATTGTAAAAAGATGGCCAGTCTCCCTGCACACAGCTATTTGCTATTGACCAGCAAAATGCTGCTGTGAATAAGCTATAAATAATGGTCGCTAAAAACTTTCGTTCTATGAATAGCAGGCAGAATCCTGTTATACCGATGCACAATATCCCGCTTTGCTTTACCATGATGCACCCGGCCGAGAACATCGCCGCCACCAGCAGGTACGCTAGTTCACCTCGTTTGCTGTAGTTCAGGTATGCATACATAGCGCATACAAACAGCAGCAGGTGCATACTGTCTCCGCGGGTGTAGTAGTGAGATGTAAGGATGATGAATATAGGCAGTGCAAAGACAAGCGACTTTATCCTATCCGCACCCATACTGCGGATCATAAATGCCGCAACCCCTACGGTCATCAGGTTAAAGATTACCGCCATTATCCTGCACAACATATATATGCTCTGCACATCGGTACCGCCTATATGGCAAAGCTTTGCGGTTGCGGCCATACAATAGTAGTATAGTGGAGTATACTGCATGATGGCAAAGCTGCCGGCTACCGGGTCCTGGTACAATGGTTGGCCCAGCAATATTCGTTGTATACCGTATATAACATTGGGTTCTATACCCCCCAGGCTGTTATTATAATACCAGCATAGCACTATCCTCACGGCCAGGCTCACCAGGAATACACCTACAACGTATTTATAAAGGTGTTTCGGCATCGTCTGGCCAGGTGTCATAGATTGGTAGTTTGGAATTCGGTTGCTGGTTGTTCAGGTGTATCAGCAATAATCCCAGTACAAAGAAACCTATGCAGGATATGGCAAGGTTTACCTGTACTATGATCATGGTACTGAACCATCCGGGTATCGAGGTATGGGTCACAAACTTTTGGTACACCACATTGCCTATAGTTAATAATATAGCCAGCATGATGAGGATGAAACTCTTGAAGAACAGCATAAGCATGTCCTCGCCATATTCCACAAACGATCGGAAAGCATGGTAAAACAGTTTTTTAAAGCCCATTTTCGATTGGCCGCCTATTCGTTCCTCCCGTTGCGATACAATGAAATGGCGAACCCCTTTTTGTTTGGAGAGGAAGGCGGCAAAGTGAGAGAATGAAGAGAATACAGCATGCTCCAGCACTCTGCGACTGATGAGGCAGTAGTTACCAAAGTTCATACGCTTACCGGTCACCCATTTGAACATGATCTTATAGAGCACATAGAACAGCTTGAACATGACGGATTCTTTACGTTTGCTCCGCACCACGTTCACTACATCGTTGTCCAGGTGCTGCAGCAGCTCAGGTATTGCCCCGGGCGAGTCTTCGCCATCCGAGTCCATCACTATAAAGTGGTTACAATTCAGCCTTCGGGCATACAGGAACCCTTGATATATAGCACCTTGGTGGCCTGTATTAAATCGCAGGTTCACTATGTTCAGGTGGACATTTGCGGCTTTAAAACTGAATGACTTCAGCAACTCCAGGGTATTATCCACCGAGCAGTCATTCACCACCACTACATAGAATGTGTTGGGCAGCTTGCTTAGCACAGGCTCCAGGCTTTCCAGGAATTTTATAGCAATTATATTCTCGTTATAGCACGGTGTTATAATTGTTATGTTCGGCTGGGTCATTGCTACGCTATAAGCTATAAATGTAAAAGTAATTTCGGTAATACTGAAATGCATAGGGATCAATCAGTTTACTGAGACATGAAGCGATGGCATGGTTTTTAATTGATTATCAACAAGGTACTTATTCATGTAATGTTAAAAGCGTATAGTATGAATTCTGTTATGGAGCAAAAAATACCCTCGTCTTGGAAAACATATTTTACAGAAGTAGGCAATCAGGTTACATTCATGCTTGCTTTCTCCAGGAATATTTTCAGGTCTGGCTTCGAGTGGAATGAACTCATACGCCAATGTTACATAATAGGCTATAAGTCATTTACCTTGGTAGGGATCACTGGTTTTATCCTTGGTTTTGTAATGACGCTGCAGTCTATTCCTACTATGAAGGAGTTTGGTGCGGTAAGTTTCGTACCCAGCATGGTAGCCATTTCGGTTATCCGCGAGATCGGACCTGTTATAATTGCGTTGATTTGCGCCGGCAAAGTTGCCTCAAGTATTGGTGCGGAACTCGGTAGTATGAAAGTTACAGAGCAGATAGATTCCATGGATGTTTCAGGTGCAAATCCTATGCAATACCTGGTGGTCACCCGAATATTCGCCTGCACTATTATGATTCCGTTGTTATGCATTATGGCCGATGGTCTTGCTGTATGTGGCGGTTATTTTGGTTCCAATATCGGTGGCCATGTCAGCGCTGTTCTGTACTTCAGCAAAGCATTTCATTCCCTTGAGTTTAGTGATTTGTTTCCTTCAGTCATTAAAAGCGTCTTTTTTGGTTTTGCTATTGGATTTGTGGGTTGCTATAAAGGATATAATTCCAATGGTGGTACAGAGAGTGTAGGTGTCGCTGCTAACTCAGCTGTGGTCAGCGCCTCATTATGGATCATAGTTTTAGATGCGGTGGCGGTGCAGCTCACAAGCATTTTTGTATATAATTAAGAAGAGCATGAACAACGGACCCGAAATAGAAGAAGAGGAACAAACGTCTGTGGCCGATACTGATACAACAGCAGATGGCGAAACCGTGATAAAATTAGAGCACCTCAAAAAATCATTCGGAACAAAAGATGTTCTGAAAGATATTAATATGGAGTTGCGCAAGGGTGAGAACGTGGTTATACTAGGCAAGTCCGGTACAGGTAAGTCTGTTGCTATTAAATGTATGGTTGGCATGCTGACGCAGGACGAAGGAACATGTAATGTCTTTGGTCAGGAAGTTAAAGATTTATCTGATGTGGAACTTAAAGCACTCAGGGAAAAGATTGGTTTTCTCTTTCAGAGCGGTGCTCTTTATGACTCCATGACTGTTCGCGATAATCTTGCTTTCCCTTTGACCCGTGTTCGTAAGATAAAAGATGAGGATGAGATCAATAAGCTTATCGAAGAAATGTTGGATAATGTAGGCCTGAAAGATGCGATAGATAAAATGCCATCTGAACTGTCAGGTGGTATGCGTAAACGCATCGGTCTTGCACGCACACTAATCATGAAACCGCATATCATGTTGTATGATGAACCAACAACCGGTCTTGACCCCATTACTTCTAAAGAGATCAGTGAATTGATCCTGACAATGCAGAAGAAATACAAGATATCATCAGTCATTATCACGCACGATATGGCTTGCGCAAAGATCGTTTCGGATCGGTTATTAGTAATGGATCAGGGAGAATTTATCGCAGAAGGAACTTTTGATGAATTGCAAAATTCAGACAACGAATTGGTAAGAGCATTTTTTAAATAATTACATATGAAAGTAGATACATCACAAAAAGTAAAGATTGGCATTTTCACATTAATTGGATTCGGTGTGCTGTTGGGAGGCATATTTGTTATTGGCAACAAGAAGAACCTGTTTAGCGATACCTTTGCCATATACGGCGTTTTCAACAACGTTGGCGGCCTTATGGTTGGTAATAACATTCGCTTCGCAGGTATCAATGTCGGTACTGTAGAAGACATAACCATAATTTCGGACTCATCTGTAAGGGTGGATATGCGTCTGCAGGCGAAGGTGCGTCCATTCTTAAAAAGTGATGCAATGGCATCTATTGGTTCCGATGGGCTTATGGGCGATAAGTTAGTAGTCATTGCTCCCGGTAGCGTAGGCGACAAGCTCATAACTGACGGTGGCAAAGTGCGCACAACAGATCCTGTTGACTTTGATAAAATAATAACCAAGATGACAAACGTGGCAGAAAATGCAGAGATCATCACAGCTTCCCTGGCTGATATATCCGCACAGATCAGTAGTGGGAAAGGTAGCCTCGGCCGCCTCATTTATACCGACGATCTGCAGAAGGGACTTGTAGGTACGGTCAACTCTGCACAGGCTACAATGGAAACTGCAAAGGATGCAATCAAGTCTGTAAAGAAAGGTACCGAAGGCTTCAGCGAAAATATGGAAGCGGTGAAACACAATTTCCTGGTACGTGGTTATTTCAAAAAGAAAGAGAAAGCAAAACAGAAACAACTTAAAGCCAAAGCAGATTCAGTTGCGAATGCGCGTGAAGAAGATAACTCAAAGAAATAAGCGGACATAAATAAAGAGAGAAGGCTTATGCCTCCTCTCTTTATTATATTAATTCGATGTACTTTGTTATTTATTCATTGTTGCCAGGAACTCTTCATTACTCTTTGTTCCCTTCATTTGCTGTAGCAGGAAGTGCATTGCCTCATCAGTGTTCATATCTGATATGTGGTTACGTAGCAGCCACATTTTGTTCTGAACATCTTTATCCATCAGCAGGTCATCGCGGCGTGTAGATGATGAAGTAATATCGATTGCAGGGAATATACGCTTGTTAGCAAGCTTACGATCCAGTTGCAGTTCCATATTACCGGTACCCTTGAATTCTTCAAAGATTACCTCGTCCATTTTAGAACCTGTATCTATCAGTGCTGTAGCAAGTATTGTCAGCGATCCGCCGTTCTCTATTTTACGTGCTGCACCAAAGAATTGTTTTGGTTTCTGCATTGCATTAGCTTCCACACCACCGCTCAGCACTTTACCACTTGCAGGTGCTACAGTATTGTGTGCACGTGCAAGGCGGGTAATAGAATCAAGGAGTATTACTACATCATGGCCTACTTCTACCAGGCGCTTTGCTTTTTGCAATGCTATTGTTGATACTTTAACGTGTTTATCAGCAGGCTCATCAAATGTAGATGCGATAACTTCTGCCCTTACACTGCGTTGCATATCGGTAACCTCTTCAGGGCGCTCATCCACCAGCACTATCATCAGGTAGCACTCAGGGTGGTTACTCGCTATTGCATTAGCTACTTCTTTCAGCAGCATTGTCTTACCTGTCTTTGGCTGTGCTACTATCAGTCCGCGCTGTCCCTTGCCTATCGGCGTGAACAGGTCCATGATACGGGTGCTGTAGTTATTGCCGGTCGTGGTCAGGCTTAGTTTCTCATACGGGAACAATGGTGTCAGGTAGTCAAATGGAACACGGTCACGTATTTCATCCGGCAGGCGGCCATTGATCGTTTCTACTTTCAGTAACGCAAAATACTTTTCACCTTCTTTCGGTGGGCGCACATTGCCTTTTACGGTATCTCCGGTCTTCAGTCCAAATAATTTGATCTGTGATGGCGATACATAAATATCATCCGGTGAGCTCAGGTAGTTATAGTCACTGCTTCTCAGGAAACCATAACCGTCAGGCATCATTTCCAGTACACCTTCACTTGCTACTATACCCTCAAACTCTATGTTGAAATTTGTTTGTTTCTCTTCTCTCCTGTTTGGCCTGTTGAACTGCTGCTGTGTCTGTGCGGGTTTCTCAGTTCCCGCATCAGATGCTGCCGCTTGTGGTGGCTGCACTTCCGGCGATTCGGTCGCAGGTGTCGCAGGTTCAGGATTACTGGAGTTACCTTGTTCTGCTTCTTTTGGTTTATTTAATTCTGCCCATTGTGCAGCTATCGGCCTTGGAGCCTCTTTTGCCGGACGTTCAGCAGGTGCTGGTTTTGCAACCACTGCTTCGTCTTTAGGCTTACGCGCACGGCGTTTTTTATCTTCTCCGGCTTCAGGCTCTGCAACAGGTGCCGCAGCTACAGCAGGTGCTTCGGCTGCTTTTTCCTTGGGTTTACGTCCGCGTGCTTTTTTAGGCTCGTCTTCCGTTTTGGCATTATCTGCCTGGCGGTCCAGTATTTTGTATACCAGTGTTTGTTTGTCAAGTGTTTTTGCGTTCTGAATTTTCAGGGAGTCAGCTACATCTATAAGCTCAGGTATGAGCATATCATTTAACTGGGTAATGTCGTAAGGCATGCTTGAATTTTTTCTGATAAAGATTTTATTAAAAATAAATATGGTTAACCGCTAAAATTATTATTGAACTACAACTGAAAAACCGGGTTACTATTTATGGGAATTTTTCAGATAACCTGAATGAAAGGCTGGAACTAATACTCTTTCCTTAATGCAAGTTTACAACTGTTTTAGTTAATAACGAAAAAATAGGTTATTTTTTATGGGAATTTGTAAAAGATTGTGCCATTAGCTTTATTGTATTTTGCATAGGCATATAGCTGAATTCAGGGAATGCTGCTATGAATTTCTGATTGTTATAATTACTGATTGTATTAGAATTATTGGCAGTTTCTCTCGTTATTATTGCGTCTGAGCCTATTGTTGCCTTTTTCAGGGCTATTAATCGCCAGGCTATATTGGTCATAAAAGGCGAAGCATATATACTAGGGGGCTTTTTCCCAAGAGCTTCTGCCATCATGGTGAATATCTCCTTATAAGAGTAATTGCCCGCACTCAATATATAGCGCTCATCCTTCACCTGCGATGACATTAGCATGGTCATCGCTTTCACTACATCGGCCACATCTACCCATGCGTTTATACCCTTGGCGTAGAACGGGAAACCTTTATATACCATCTTTATCAATTGGTTCGAAAGGTCGTTGCCGGTACCGGGGCCTAGTATTATCCCGGGGTTTACGATCGCTGCATTAAGGCCTTCGCCCATACCTCGCCATACTTCCATTTCAGCCATGTACTTACTTATACTATATGCCGAGTTATACTTGCTTTCGCCCCATTCTTCTTCTTCTGTTATTTCCTTTTTTTCGTCCCCTGATCTGCCAATTGCAGCTACAGAGCTCACGTATATCATTTTGCGCACGTCTTGCAGCAGCGCCTGGTTCACAATGTTGGCTGTGCTTTCTGCATTAAAGTGTAGCATCTCATCCTTCCTTGCCGGGTCAAATGATACTATCGCGGCACAGTGGTATATTTCATGCACGCCTTGCAGTAGTTGCTCTACTTCATATACATCCAGCAGGTCTCCCTTCAGCCACTCGGTATTTGCAAGAGCTTTTAGTTCATCCGTCGGCTGGTGGCTGTTATATAAGGCGCGCACTTGTTTTCCCGAAGACGATAAGTGTCGCACGAGATGACTGCCTAAAAAACCACTGGCACCTGTAACTAATATCATAGGATGTAAGGATCGTTCTACCGAACTATATAATGGTCACAGCCGGCTAAATAGCCTGGAACTGTCTCAAAAACCGCACATCATTTTGTGAATACAACCGCAGGTCATTCACCTGGTATTTGATCTGTGTTATGCGCTCTACGCCCATACCAAATGCAAATCCTGAATACACCTCTGGGTCAATACCGAAGTTGCGCAGCATATTGGGATGTACCATGCCGCAGCCCAGTATTTCTACCCAACCGGTGTGCTTGCATAGGTTGCAACCTTTGCCACCACACACTGTACAGGATATATCCATTTCTGCGCTCGGCTCCGTAAACGGAAAATATGATGGACGGAAACGCACCTTTGTGTCTGCGCCAAACAGTTCTGTTACAAAATAATAGAGTGTTTGTTTCAGGTCCGCGAATGAAACGTCTTTATCTACATAAAGCCCTTCGCATTGGTGAAAGAAACAATGAGCCCTTGCAGATATTGTTTCATTGCGGTATACCCGACCCGGGCATATCACTCTTACAGGCAATGGTTGTGTTTCCAGTATACGTGCCTGTACCGATGATGTGTGAGTGCGAAGCACCCAGTCAGGGTTTTGGGCAACGTAGAATGTATCCTGCATATCCCTTGCAGGGTGATGTTCCGGCATATTCAGCGAGGTGAAGTTATGCCAGTCGTCCTCTATCTCGGGTCCTGTTGCTACACTGAATCCTATTTTTTCAAATATGGAGACGATCTCGTTTTCTACTATACGCAGCGGGTGACGGGTGCCGATAGGTAAGGGAGTTCCGGGCAGAGAGATATCAATAGCTGATGCTTTTGAGCCGGATTGCTGCAAGTTGTGGAATGACTCAAATTTAGCCTCAGCCAGTTGTTTGAAGCCATTCAGCAGTTGTCCCGCTTCTTTCCGTCCCTCAGCAGGTACGTTTTTCATTTCACCGGAAATCAGTTTCACAATACCTTTTGTTCCTAAAAACCGGATACGGAAGTTTTCCAGTTCTGTAGCGTCAGCCGGTACGAATGCATTGATTTCCTGCTCGTAAGTGAGTATTTGCTCCTGTAAGGATGCCATAAGTCTTACAAAGATATTCCGTTCGACCAAAAGTAAAAAACCATATTTAATCGTAGTTTATTATTATATATATTGGTTAATCAATCAATCAATTCATAATTATTCCATTAAACGCTTCATTTCATAAATTATTTATATTATTTTTATTAACCCTAAGCGAATTTTTATGAAACCTTTAACCCGTCTTCTCTTATTATTTTTTGCGTTTTCAGCAGTTAGTTTTTCTTCAAAAGCCCTAACGGCTGGTTTTACTGCCGACCATATGGCAGGCTGCGCACCATTGGTTGTAAACTTTACTAATACTTCTATTGGTGCCACAGGCTACAGTTGGGATTTGGGTAATGGTATTATTACGCCGGTTACAGATCCTTCCACCAGTTATACTTCGCCGGGTACATATACAGTTATACTCACTGTTTACGGCACAGGTGGCCCTTTAACACATACAATGACCATAACGGTTTACCCCTCACCTACTGTAAGTTTTACTGCTGATGATACTTCTGTCTGCCCTGGTACTTCAGTTTCATTTACCAGCACTTCTATTGGCGGTGTTGCAGGTCCGCTCACATACGTTTGGAATTTCGGGGATGGCTATACTAGCACATCTGCTACCCCTACCCATGTGTACGCTACTCCCGGTTTTTATAATGTTACTCTTTCTGTCACAAATAGTATGGGTTGTGTCAGTTCTTTCACTTCGCTTGGATACATTCATGTGTACTCCCCTCCATCTGTTAGCTTTATTGCTGGTAGTCCCGTTATATGTGGTGCACCTGGTGCTACAACATTTACTGACCTTACTACCGGTACCCCATCATTTACCTATAGTTGGGCATTCGGTGACGGGGGTACATCAACAGTTCCGGGCCCATCACATAACTACGCAACAACAGGATTTTATACGGTCACATTGATCGTTACTGATGGAAATGGCTGCAAGGATACATTGGTTAGGCCTTCATACATTGAGGTTAGGAATCTTACTGCAGCTTTTACCTACCCTTCTTCTGCTTGTGTGGGTAGCCCTGTAACATTCGTCAATACTAGCTCCACACACACCTCCAGTTCCTGGGATTTTGGAGATGGTGGAACTTCCACTGCAGAAGATGGGATCCATGCTTATACTACTGCAGGCACATACACAGTCAGGCTTATAGTTTTTGACGGTACTTGTTATGATACCATAACGCACAGTATTATCATTTCTCCTGCACCTGTATGCAGTTTTACTATTACACCCGCTGATCCTTGTCCGCCACCTGCATCTATTACATACACTGCTACAGTGCCTACCGGTGCTACAGTTAGTTGGATTTTTGGTGATCATACTACCGGATCGGGGACTACAGTTAGCCACACGTACTATTGGCGTGGTGTAGATACTATTACAATGACTGTTGTTGACCCGGTTACCGGTTGTATTACTACGGTGTCAAAGACAGATACCTTGTATGATATGGACCATAGAGCCAGTGCATTACCTGTTAGTGGTTGTGCACCTCTTACTTGTACATTTTCTGCTACCGCAGTTACACATGTACCCGATACTACTGTTGTCAGACCTTATCCTTATCCGTTTGCTTCCTATTCCTGGGATTTTGCTGATGGCAGTCCACTCTCTACCGCCCCGGCTCCCTCGCATACTTTTACTGCTGCGGGTATTTATATTGTCGTTTTGACCCGCATTACAGTTAATGGATGCACAGTAACAGATACCGTAGAGATAAGGGTGGGTAATCCACCGATAGTCACATGCACAGCTACACCTACTCACGTTTGTTTCAGAGATCCTGTTTATTTTACTACTACTATTATTACAGGGCCGGTAACCCATTACGAATGGAATTTTGGTGATGGCTCTATTGAAATAGATTCTTCCGGCAATCCAATTCATGTATTTTCAGCTCCGGGTACGTTTTCGGTAACAGTGACTCCTTACCATAATGGTTGCCCTGGTGTGCCTTATACAATGCCTTATACAATAATTATTGATTCACCTCAATCTATCTTTTCTGCATCTGTACTATGCTCTCCAAGGGGTAGGGTCGTTTTTACAAATGCCTCACTGGGAGATGATACGCGTCTTTGGATTTTCGGCGATGGAACTACTTCTACAGTAGATAATCCGACACATGATTACCCGGCAGCTACATACTATAATGTTTTATTAACGACATATAATGCTGCAAGTGGCTGCCGCGATACTATCGGCTATCCATTAGATCTTACACATCCTATACCTTCTTTTACTGCCGATGATACAGCTGTTTGCAGAGATGGTGTAGTCCATATTACGCCTGTTGTAACCGGTGGTGTTGCTTATGCTTATGATTGGTTTATTAATGACACACTCGTTCCTGCATCATTTTTCGACACTTCGCACGTTAACTTTTACACGCACGTACTTACAGATACCTTTACAAGGACAGGTTTCTATACTATTACCTTGGTTATTGTTGATATCAATCTTTGCCGAGATACTTTAAGGAAAGCTGCTTATATAACGGTGGCAAAACCTGTTGCAGCGTTTACTGCAATTCCTGTTTCCGGCTGCTTACCTCTTAGTTCCACTTTCACTGATGCCAGTACCGATATACCGGGTATCCCAATCACAGGCTTTTCGTGGGATTTTGGAGATGGCGGCACTGCGGTAGTAACTGTACCTTCGGTCGCTCATACTTTTACTACAGCCGGTACTTTTACCACAAGTGTTATTGTCACAGATGCCTTAGGATGTATGGACACGGCCGCGATACCGATTAATGTGTACCAACCGGTTGCTTCATTTACTGCATCTGATACTTATCCCTGTATTGGTGATAATGTAACATTTACTAACACTTCCACAGGAGGGGCAACTTATTTCTGGGATTTTGGTGATGGTAATACATCAACTGCTACAACTCCTACACATATTTACTCTTTAACGGGTACTTATACTGTTACATTGATTGCCACAGACGCTCACGGATGCAGCAATACTGCAGTTTATTCCGGGTATATCCATATTACAAAACCAAATGCATCGTTTGTAATGAGTGATTCTGTTTCTATTTGTCCACCGCTTCTGGTCAATTTTACCAATACCAGCTCCGGTGCCGCATCATACTCCTGGGATTTTGGTGATGGCAGCACATCCGTTGCTCCTTCTCCGGCAGATTTGTATATAACGCCAGGTGTTTATAATGTACAGCTTATTGCCGCTAATGTAGACGGATGTACAGATACTGCTATCGGACATGTCACCATTTATGGTTACGCCGGTGCATTAAGTTATACTCCCCTCTCGGGCTGTAGCCCTTTATTAGTGCATTTTACCGCTTTGGTTACAAATGTGCCGAATATTATCTGGGATTTCGCTGACGGATATACAAGCCTCCCATCTGCAGCAGACACGGCTTCGCATGTTTACACAATACCCGGAGCATATGTTCCTAAGCTCATACTCAGCGATAATTCCGGTTGCGAAAATTCAAGCATAGGCGTTGATACTATTAAGGTAAACGCAGTGTACCCCGGCTTTACTACTATCCCCAACCCCATATGCGAACATGCAGAAATACATTTTAATGATACCTCAAAAAGCTACTGGTCTAGTGTAACATCGTGGTACTGGACATTTACTAACGGAGACACCAGTACAAACAGTTCACCGGCTTATACTTATTCTGTTGCAGGCACGTATTCGGTCACATTAACTGCAACTGATGGTTGGGGCTGTGTTGGTACGGTTATCCAAAACATAGTAGTTATTAAACCGATGGAGATTTTCGCAAATCCTGACACTACTATTTGTTTAGGCGACTCAGCTACTCTATCTGCATCAGGCGCAGTATCTTATGCCTGGTGGCCGGCAGATGGCCTGGGTTGCCCGGTTTGTAATCCATCACATGCTGCCCCTTCTGTTCAAACCACATATACTGTAACAGGTACAGATGTCAATGGGTGTCTTAGCGTTGATAGTGTAACTATCTTTATTAAAACTAAGACAGAAAGTCTGGCAAAGGGAGATACGGAGATATGTCAGGGAATCGCTGTTCAGTTGTCAGGTTCAGGAGCAACAAAGTATACATGGTATCCGGCCACGGGGCTTAGCAATACAAATATTGCCAATCCTATAGCTGCTCCGGACGTTACTACCCGATAC
Source organism: uncultured Flavipsychrobacter sp. (assembly GCA_964478855.1). Classification (GTDB taxonomy): domain Bacteria; phylum Bacteroidota; class Bacteroidia; order Chitinophagales; family Chitinophagaceae; genus Nemorincola. Next base: position 71,491 of record CAYZKL010000002.1, on the reverse strand, counting down.
CTGGTTATTGCTCAACTGGCAGGGTGTATTCCTGACAGTAATTATGTTTTGGTGATCGTTCATCCGGTTCCTTCTGTTAATGCAGGCCCCGATCAGACCTTAATACAAGGGTCCACGGCTCAGTTAGGTGCTACAGGCGAAAATGTTTATACATATACATGGGGTCCGGACAATACTTTGAGCTGCGATAGCTGTGCAGATCCGGTTGCAAGCATGACAATAACTACCACATACGTAGTAAATGCGGTTTCCTCATTTGGTTGCAGGAAATTTGATTCAGTCACAATTCATCTTTTCTGTGATCAGAGCCAGGTGTTTATTCCAAATTCCTTTACACCGAACAATGACGGTCAAAACGATGTGTTTTACCCTCGAGGCAAAGGAATAAGAACTATAAAAGCATTCAGGGTGTACAACAGATGGGGTGAACTGTTATTCGAAAAAACCAATATCGATATTAATGATGCTTCCAATGCATGGGATGGATCTTATAAGGGGAATCCCCCAAGACCTGATGTTTATGTGTATGTTATAGACGCACAGTGTGAAACCGGTGAGCCAATTAATCTGAAGGGGGATGTCACAATTATAAGATGATATAATATGTATTGCCATTAGTTAATATTCATTATTAATAATTTAAAATAGCCAACTATTTGTTAAAGAAACTCGTCTTTTTAATAAATTAATATTAACTTTATTTCCCCCTCAAACTTTGCCTTACATATAAACTGATTGTTTATGAAGTTTTTCTACCGTATAGTCCTGTTATTTTCAATATTTAGTATTACCTCATTTTCTGCAGGAGCTATCACGGCTAGTTTTACTGCAGATAACGTATCCGGCTGTTCCCCGCTCGTAGTGCATTTTACTAATACATCTACCGGAGCTACAAGTTACTTCTGGGATTTAGGCAATGGGATAACAACGGCACTTACTAATCCTTCTACCAGTTATATTACTCCGGGTACATATACCGTCAGGCTTACTGCATACGGGACAGGTGGACCGGTTACCAGGACAATGACCATCACAGTTTATCCTTCACCTACTGTAAGTTTTATTGCGGATGATACTTCTGTTTGCCCGGGAACGCCAATTACATTTACCAGCACATCTATTCCCGGAGTTTCAGGGGCTATGACTTACATGTGGAATTTTGGAGACGGGTCCTTTAGTACGGCACCTACACCCGCTCATGCTTACTCAACACCTGGTTATTTTACGGTTACACTTTCTGTTACAAATAGCATGGGTTGTGTAAGTACATTGACCATACCTATGTTTGTGCATATTTTTACTCCGCCTGTGCCCAATTTTTATGCAAGCGTCAGGCGTATCTGTGGGGGAAGTGGCAGTACTTCTTTCACTAATATGACAACGGGTACTCCTGGTTTCACCTATAGCTGGAATTTTGGTGACGGAGGAACGTCCACGTTAGCAAACCCAACACATTTTTATTCTGCTCCGGGTGCATATACTGTTACACTTACTGTTGTTGATGGAAACGGCTGCACAAACACTCTGGTCAGTACAGCTTATATTGTAGTCGGTACTATCACTGCTGCGTTTACAAACCCTGCAACGGCATGTAAGTTTTCTTCAGTAGTATTTACAAATACCAGTTCTACACACATTTCAAGTTCATGGGATTTTGGAGATGGTGGAACGGACACTACTAATACCGGTGTCCATTCATACAGTAGTCCCGGCACTTACACGGTCCGCCTGATTGTTTTTGACGGTTTTTGCTACGATACAATTACGCATACCATAACTATTGTTCCCGGACCAGGAGGCAGTTTTACTTATACTCCTTTACATGCATGTCCGCCACCTGTAAGTATTTCATTTACTGGCACTGCACCGGCAGGCACTACTGTTACATGGCTTTTTGGTGATGGAGGTACAGGTACCGGGCTATCGCCAACACATACTTATACCCGCAGAGGTATTGATACAATTAAAATGATCGTCCGGGATCCTGTAACAGGATGTTCTGATACTATTAAAAGAATTGATACTTTATACGATCTGTATCTTGATATCTCTGCAAATCCAACTGAGGGTTGCGTTCCGCTAACAGTGAATTTCTTCTATAATTTGTACACCTATATGCCTGATACCACTATGGGAGCTCGACCTTATCCGTTCGGTATTTCAAGCTTTTCATGGAATTTTGGTGACGGTTCTCCTACATCATCAAGTCCCACACCATCTCATACATATACTGCAGTTGGTATATACAGCGCAATACTTACTATTGTTACCGGTAATGGCTGTGTTATTATGGATACTATCCAGATAAAAGTTGGCAAACCTCCTTTAGTTACATTTACAGCAACACCTACCCATGCATGTTATCGCGATAACCTTATCTTATTTTCTGTGACAGTGCTTTCCGGTCCGGTTGATGCCTTATATTGGATATGGGGTGATGGTACGGCCGATAGCTCTTTTGTTATGGGCGGTGCTCATCATTATATTATTCCCGGAACTTTTACTGTAACAGTTATCCCGGTTTATAACGGTTGTCCAGGCCCCCCGTACACAATACCCAATTACATTACTATTGATTCCCCTAAGGCAATAATTGTAAGTACAGTACTTTGCAGTCCCAGAAACAGGGTTTTATTCGGAGACAGTTCTTTAGGCGATGATACTCATCTCTGGATATTCGGCGATGGTACTACCTCGACTGTGGATAATCCAATACACGACTATCCGGCGGCAACCATATATACGGTAACACTTACTACATATAACGCAGCAAGCGGATGCAGGGATACTACTTCAGCAATAATAAATCTTTTACGCCCTATAGTGGACTTTACAGCTGTGCCTTTGGCTATATGCAGGGATCAGTTTACCACTATTACTGCCACAGTTACAGGGGGGCTTATTAGTAGATATGCGTGGCATAGTACCGGTCGGTCGCCTGACAGTACATCTATAGTGTATATAGATACCTTTCACGTCGTAGGCCTAAAAACAATAACCCTGATAACGGAAGATCAAAATGACTGTCTGGATACATTGATCAAACCTAACTACATTACCGTAGCAAAACCGGTAGCGAACTTTACAGCAACACCTACTACAGGATGCTGGCCGCTAAATGTTACGTTTACCGATGCAAGTACTGATGTTCCGGGTACTTCATTTGTCAATTTCCTTTGGGATTTTGGCGATGGTGGCACAGCTTCTGTGTCAACACCATCTACATCACACATATACACCGCAGCCGGTACATTTACTACACAGGAAATTGTAACAGATAATATCGGATGTAAAGACACTATCTCACTACCATTGATCACAGTATACCGGCCACATGCTGTATTCGCAGCCAGTAATGTATTCCCGTGCATAGGTGCTCCTGTATTATTTACAAATACTTCTACAGGCATTACCGGATCTTTCTGGATGTTCGGCGATGGCGATACTTCTACTGCCAATTCACCAATACACTCGTATGCTGCTGCGGGATTTTATACAGTGAAACTTGTAGTTACAGATATTCATGGCTGTACCGATACTGCTACGTACATCAACTACATAAATGTTACACGGCCGGTTGCAGGCTTCTACATGAGTGATTCTTTTTCTGTGTGTCCGCCTATGTTTGTATTATTTACAAATACCAGTTCCGGCGGTGCCGTAAGTTATAGTTGGGATCTCGGCAACGGCTCTACTTCCGTGCTGTATAACCCTACAAATTTGTACACTACTGAAGGTTATGATACCGTAATGCTGATAGCAAGAAACCTATATGGTTGCACTGATACTGCAATAGGCCATGTTCAGATTTTTGGCTATGCAGGTGCATTTAATTATTCACCATTAACAGGGTGTGCGCCTTTGACTGTTTACTTCAATGCGACCCTGAAAAATGTACCTAATATCATTTGGGATTTTGCAGATGGAACCACTAGTGTGCTTTCCTATACCGACTCTACGAGCCATACATATACGCTGCCGGGAGCCTATATTCCGAAACTTATATTAAGTGATAATACTGGTTGCGAAAATTCTAGCGTTGGCCTTGACACAATTAAAGTTGAAAAGATTAATGCCGGATTTACTACCGAGCCTGCACCTGTATGTTTAAATACTACAGCTACTTTTAAGGACACTTCATCTTATTATTGGGATCCGGTTTCATCCTGGTACTGGACATTCTCCAATGGAGATACAAGCACCGCAGAGTCGCCAACATATTATTATGGTACTCCCGGCACTTTCCCTGTTACTTTAGTTGTTACAAACTCTTGGGGTTGTACAGGAACTATAACGCAGGAAATAGTCGTATATCCACCGCCGGTTGTGGATGCAGGCCCGGATACAATCGTTTGTCTTACTGATTATGCTACTTTAAATGCTACCGGCGCTGTTTCATATGCATGGGCAAGTCCTGCAACGCTAAGCTGCGTTAACTGCAATCCTACACGCGCTACTCCGGATGTGCCGACAACCTACACTGTCACCGGTACTGACAGTCATGGCTGTACCGATCAGGATACAGTAACTGTCTATTTGAAAACCAAAACTACAAGTGTTGCTAAAGGTGATACAGAAATATGTCAGGGTGTATTAGTGCAGTTGTTTGATTCCGGTGCAACTAAATTTACATGGATGCCTCCTGCGGGTCTGAGTGATGTACACGTTGCTGATCCTATTGCGTCTCCTCAGGTTACAACAAGGTATATGGTCATTGCTCAACAGGCAAGTTGTATACCTGATACAAATTATGTGCTGGTAGTTGTACACCCGCTCCCTACGGTCAATGCGGGCCCCGATCAGAATTTACTTATGGGGTCCACAGCTCAACTGCAGGCCACAGGTACGCTTATCAATTCGTACACATGGGGTATGGAATCTACGCTAAGTTGCGATAGCTGTTCAAACCCTGTTGCCAGCATGTCGGTAACTACTACATATGTTGTTACCGTGGCTACAGATTTTGGATGTAAAAATTCAGACTCTGTGACAATTCATCTCTACTGTGACCAAAGCCAGATATTCATGCCAAACAGCTTTACGCCAAACGGTGATGGGCAAAATGATGTGTTCTACCCAAGAGGTAAAGGTGTAAGCACTATCAGGGCGTTCAGGATTTACAACAGGTGGGGTGAACTATTATTTGAGCGCACCGGAATCGATATAAATGATGCATCAAATGCGTGGGATGGATCCTATAAGGGAGCCACACCAAGGCCGGATGTGTATGTATATGTGGTAGATGCAGTTTGTGCTACCGGTGAGCCTATAAACATAAAAGGAGATGTAACTATAATCAGGTAAATGTGGCGTATGAAAATTAAACTCAGTTCAAAATCGAATAGTGGCTATTTACCATTGCGCAGTGTTGCAGGGTATTGTTTGGCATTTTGTTGTTTTTTATTTCCTGCATCAGTATTTGCGCAGGCAGATATACATTTCTCGCAGTTTTACGAAACGTCTACTTTACGTAATCCCGCGCTCACCGGCGTATTTGAAGATGATTATAAGGTGGGAGCATATTGTCGTAGTCAGTGGAGCAGTATCACGCATCCTTATACAACAGGTATGATATCTGCTGAAACGCATGTGGAGGCAAATCAGAATTCTGACGATTTCTTTAGTTTCGGACTATTGGGATATTCGGATAAGGCAGGAAGTATAGATCAGAAAATAACAGGTTTCTACCCGGCATTTAGTTACAATAAATCCATTAACCCAAACAACAACACCTACTTATCAGTCGGCTTTACAGGTGGATATGTACAGTACAGTTTCGATCCGTTGAAAACAACATTCAACAATCAGTATCAGAATGGGAACTACAATGCGGCAAATCCTTCTATGGAAACATTGCCGAATGCAAAGATGACCTTGCTGGATGCGGGCGCCGGTGTTAACTTTAATACCAGCCGTGGCGAGAATAACAACATCACTTATGTCATAGGGTTTTCAGGTTATCACTTCACACAGCCCAAAATGTCTTACTATCAAAAGCCGGGCATTACTCAGAATATGAGATGGAATGGTAATGCGGCTGTAAGCGCTTTTGTTAATGATCATATCTCTTACCAGGTACAGGCTAATTATGCATCGCAGGGCACTTACCAGGAGATTGTAGCGGGTGGTATAGTGCATTGGACACAGGTTGCTACTAAAGTAACAACCACATTTATTATCTCCGGAGGATTATTCTATCGTTACAAGGACGCATTGATTCCTGTTGTAAAGGTCAAATACCAGAATATGGCGTTAGGAATAAGTTACGATGTCAATGTTTCATCACTCAAAACAGCTAGCCTGATGCAGGGCGGCTATGAGGTCACCTTGTTCTATTCAGGTAATTATACAGACAAAGGCGAGACCAGGAAGACAGTTTGTCCTAAATTTTAATGAGGTTTATAATGCTGCAATAGCTGCTGCAAATGCTGCTATATCAGCTTCTTTAGTATCCCATGAGCACATGAATCGCACCTCATGGGTGCTGTCTTTCCATACGTAGAATGGGAATCGCTCCTGTAAAGGTTCATACCAGCCTCTTGGTATCTCAGCAAATACTGCATTTGCCTCTACAGGTCTTGTTATTTTTACACTTTTATATTTAGATATTGATTCGCAGAGTAGTGATGCCATTTTGTTCGCATGAGTAGCGGTTTTTCTCCAGAGTTCATCTTGTAGCATTGCTTCAAACTGGGCTGTTATAAACCGGGTCTTTGATGCTAGTTGCATAACCTGCTTATGCTTATAGGCTATGTGCTTTGAAAGCTCTTTGTTGAATACTACAACCGCTTCACCAAACATCATTCCGGCCTTGGTTCCGCCAAGCGATAATATGTCTACCCCTGCTTTAGAACTGATATCTGCCAGGCTACAGCCCAACGAAGCTGCCGAATTAAAAAACCTGGAACCATCCATATGCAGGTATAGGTTATGCTCACGGGTAAGTTTAGAGATTTCCTTTATCTCGTCCGGTGTATAGACAGTGCCATATTCAGTAGCTTGGGTCAGCGATAGCATCGCGTTTTGCGGATAGTGCACATCCCCTTTGCGTATCAGCCGTTCAGTAATGATATTTGCATCCAGTTTGCCTGCGTCATTAGCCGTAAGTGGGAAAAACCTGCATCCCGTAAATGTCTCGGGAGCCGATGATTCATCATTATAGATATGAGAGGTATCTGAGCAAAGTACCGCATTATATGATTGGGTAGCACTACTTATACTCAGCACATTCGCACCGGTTCCGTTAAATACAAAATATACATCTGCATCAGCTTCAAAAATATCCTTAAATAATGTTCTGACCCTCGAGGTAACATCATCCGCACCGTACGATCTCGCATGTTGCATGTTTGCTTTTTGCAAGGCTTCCATTACTTCTGGCAACACTCCGGCATAATTATCACTGGCAAGGCTTTTCATTGATCGTATATTTGGCACTAAAATTAGCTGTTTTCCTTACTTTAGCCCATTAAAATTTAGCAGGAATGAAAAGTATTATATCACTTCTGGCTGCTTTGATTTTTGCAAATAGCTTATTTGCACAGCGCACTATAAAGATGCGAAACTTATGGGCCCAGCCGGAGGTGCACGTATTATTCCAGGGCTATACACTGTCCTTTACTATTAAGGATATAGATAAAGCTTTATCATTATTGGTAGGTACCGGAGACACAACCTTTGGTACGTCCTCACGATTGGTACCTGGCCAAAAATATTCAGTTGAGTTATTCCCCGGCTCAAAAACACAATACCGCAACGCCCTCCAGTATCTACTGCAAAACCAGGTTGCTACATTTCTGCTTACTGCGGCAAAGGCTGAGGTCAGGAATCCAAAAAATAGAAAGGTCGCGGAGATCATTATGGATATCCAGCCAACTACCGATGGAATAAACGAATTGTACATACTCTTTTATGACCCTCGGAATAATAAATTACTCTATTCAGGCAAGATGTCTCCGGATATGTACAAGAAAGACCTTGGCCTGGATTGAATGCTTTAATCACAAATACCATAGATTTGCGGTTATGATGAATAATGAACTGTTCGGGCAATTGCAAAATGTGATCAAAAATCGCCGATCTATAGGGTGGGCCAAAATGAATGGCAAGATTATACCCCGGGAAACTGTAAACGAGCTGATCGAATTAGCTGACTGGGCGCCAACACATGGCCGCACCGAACCCTGGAAGTTTTTTATCTACGGTGGTGAGTCCCTGAAGCAATTCGGAAAAACGCATGCTGACCTCTATTGGCAGAATACAGCTGAAGATAAACGCCAGGAAGCGACTTATGAAAAACTGGTGCATAATGTAGATAATGCGTCTCACCTGATTATAGCGGCAATGAAAAGGGGTGAAAACGTAAAGATCCCGTTGATCGAGGAGATTTCCGCAGCTTCTGCAGCGATTCAGAACATATTATTGGGTGCTACGGCATTGGGTATTGCATCGTTCTGGAGCTCAGGTGGTATGACCCACTCAGTTGCTCTGAAGGAACACCTGCAATTGACAGAACATGATATTATTCTTGGTTTAATATTTCTTGGATATTCTGATGAGCCTGCAAAAGAAGGGGTTAGGAATATTGCACTGGCTGAAAAAGTGAAATGGTTATGATTTTTAATGTTATGGATGTATCTTTCCGTTTTAAAATGGTTTAAGTATGAAAAAAGTTGTTTTCATTATATTGGCTCTGTTTGCTGTGGCGGTATCATGTACTAAATCAGTAAAAGAGACCTTACAGTATAGTATCACTACCGCGAATTCAAGTTACCTTGATGATATATATGTACCGCACACTGGTACCTATGATATGGGTGTTGATGTAAAATTCCTTACGGGTAACACTACCGACCAGGTAAGGGTAAGTATATCCGGTGTACCGGCTAACATTACAGTGACTCCTGATTCTATGGTTGGGGTACCTACTTACACAGTTCATTTTGTATTCACATCTACAAATGCCGCTTATGGTACTTATCCTGTCACCATTACTGCATATACTCCCACAAGTGGAACAAAGACATTTACATTCAATCTCATTGTTATCCCCGCAGATTGCGTGACTGCTTTGGCAGGTAATCTGGCTGTTACCAATGCCTGCACTTCAGCAAACTATGCATATACTGCTACAGTGACTTCTGCTGGTGTAGCTAATAAAATGCTGATACACAATTTTGGAGGATATGGCCCTGAAGCTATTGCTACAGTTATGTTGAATTGCACTAAAGACTCTTTGAATATACCATCTCAGAAATTGGGTAATGCCGGTACCCTTACCGGGTACGGCGTATTCACCGGAAACTCGATGGTCATTTACTACAACATTACATCGACCCCGGGCGGTTTCCCTGATAATTGTACTGCTACTTTCACAAAATAGCAGCTCGGAATTCTTGTTTTAAAATTAATTAATTGATGTCAAGTCCTTCATTCTATACACGTCTGCAAAAAGAATTGCAGGAAATTAAAGATTCAGGTTTATTCAAACAGGAACGTATTATTGAGTCAGAGCAGGGCCCTGAGATAACAGTTAATGGCCGCAAAGTGCTCAACTTCTGTGCTAATAACTATCTCGGCCTTTCTTCACATCCTAAAGTTATTGAAGCCGCTCATAAAGCTATTGATAGCAGAGGTTATGGTATGAGTTCTGTGCGCTTTATATGCGGTACACAAGACATTCACAAAGAACTGGAGAATAAAGTAGCAAAGTTTTTAGGCACAGAAGATACCATACTATATGTAGCTTGCTTCGATGCTAATGGTGGTGTATTTGAACCACTGTTGGGTGAAGAAGATGCGATCATTTCAGATGAGCTGAACCATGCTTCAATTATTGATGGTGTTCGTCTGTGTAAAGCAAAGCGTGGCCGTTACAAGCATAACGATATGGCTGATCTTGAGGCGCAGTTGATTGCGCACAAAGATGCCCGTACCCGTCTGATAGTAACAGATTCTGTGTTCTCAATGGATGGTACCATAGCACAATTGGATAAAGTTTGTGACCTCGCCGATAAATATGATGCCTTAGTAATGATAGATGAGAGTCACTCATCAGGATTCATGGGTGCTACAGGCCGTGGTGTACATGAGCTTTGTGGTGTTATGGGCCGTATTGATATTATCACTGGTACTCTTGGTAAAGCATTAGGTGGTGCCTCAGGAGGATTTACAAGTGGTAAAAAGGAGATCATCGAGATGCTTCGTCAGCGTAGCCGTCCGTACCTGTTCTCTAACTCACTGGCTCCATCAATAGTTGGTGCATCGATAGCCGTGCTGGATATGCTTAGCGAAACGACTGCCCTTCGTGATAAGCTGGAGGAGAACACTATATACTTCCGTAAACGTATGACAGATGCCGGTTTTGACATTAAGCCTGGCACGCACGCAATTGCGCCATTAATGCTTTATGATGCGGTTATTGCTCAGAAGTTTGCAGCGCGTATGCTGGAAGAAGGTATTTATGTTTTTGGGTTCTTTTACCCGGTTGTAGCTAAAGGTCAGGCACGTATCAGGGTTCAGATATCTGCTGGCCACGATCGTCACCACCTGGATAGTGCTATCGATGCCTTTATAAAGGTTGGTAAGGAACTGGAAGTAATAAAATAATAACTGTTCAGAATATAATGAAGCAGCCATTTCTTACGGAAATGGCTGCTTCATTTTTACTAACTCACACCCATCTTATTAAGCAACGGGGTAACGAAGTCGGCAAGCTCTTTTATATATGGAGCAGAAAAGTCGAATTTTATACCTGCGGTAGCATATAGCTCCTTCAGTGTTTTTGTATACCCTAAACTTAATGCGCTCATATAATTGTTTAGTGCCTGCTCTTTATTGTTACGATATTGGCGCCACATAGCTATTGCTCCAAGTTGTGCTATACCATACTCTATATAATAGAATGGCACTTCAAATAAGTGCAGTTGCTTTTGCCAGAAGTTGGTACGGTATTCTTCAAATCCGCTCCAGTCTGTAATGCCGGTAGAAAATTCATTGAGGATAGTTATCCATGCCTGCTCACGTGCTTCATGGCTGTGGCCTGGGTTGGTGTACAACCAATGCTGGTATTTGTCTATGGTTGCTATCCATGGCAATACACTGATCACGCGTTCCATTTCTTCAAGTTGCGCACGTTTCAGTTCCTGTTCGTCTTTAAAGAATACATCCCAGTGTTCCATAGAGAACAGTTCCATACTCATACTGGCCAACTCTGCTATTTCCATGGGATACTCTTTGAAAGCAGATAGTTCCTGTGGATGAGAGAGGAATGAGTGTACGGCATGACCACCTTCATGCATCATCGTGATCACATCTCCCATTGTTCCGGCAGCGTTCATGAATATGAATGGTACTCCTGTTTCAGCAAGTGGGCAGTTATATCCTCCGGGTGCTTTTCCCTTTCTGCTTTCCAGGTCCAGTCTGTTCATTTCCTGCATGGTTTTCAGGCATCCGCTGAAGTAAGGGCTGAGCCTGTCGAATACTTCTACGGCTTTATTACTCAGTTCTTGTCCGTCTGTTAACGGGTGTAGCGGTTCTGTTCCGGCCGGTTCTGCATCTCCATCCCACGGCCGCATCTTATCTAGGCCAAGCCTCTGTTGCCTGTGCTTCACCAGCATAGCTTGTAGTGGCAATATATGTTGCCTCACCGCTTCATGAAATGCGAAACAATCTTCTACTGTATAATCAAAACGGCCTAGCTCTCTGAATTTATAGTCTCTGTAGTTTGCATATCCGGCATTTACAGCTATTTGCTGCCGAAGCACGAGCAGTTTGTCAAACAGTTCATTCAGTTTGTCTTTGTCCTGCATCCGTCGTGTAGCTATTTTTGTAAATACAGCTTCACGTATGTTTCGGTCAGGGTTATGCAGGAACTTTGCTGCCTGCTGCAGTGTATACTCCTTACCATCTACTTCTATACTCATAGCACCGGATACCACACCGTACTGTTGTGCCAGTAAATTCATATCGGCCTGCAACTGTACATTCTCATCTCGGTATAACTTTATGGCATTATCTACATTTCTCAGGTATGGGAAATAGAAGTTATTGTCAAGTTCTTTTGTAAACGGACAAGCAACCAGTTTTTTATTGAGTTCAAATCCATAAGGTTTCATCTTTGGTTCTATCTCCATGCAGAAGTAGGTGAATGCTTCTTCATGTTCTTTGTTGGTTGTATCGCATGTCATTTTAATTTGTCGCCAACATGCATCTTCGCTAACTACTGCTTCCAGTTCGCTTACATCATGCAACCATTTTACCAATTGATCTTTGCTGGTTAATGGTCTTGTTTTCAGCTCTTCAAAATAGGGTTGTAGGTTTTCCCAGTTAGTAACGGTAAAATCTGCAGGCAAAAATTCTCTTGGTTGTTGCTTCAATGGTTCAAATGTCCTGTTCATGATCTGATATTTTCAGTTTGCAAATTAAGTCTCATCCATTTAACCGCCACCAAGTTTCTTATCACAGCATAAATATTTAACATAAATAGATATTCATTAAAAGTTTGATTCAACTATGATCGAATGATAATATTTGCTATATTTTATAATCGGACAAATTAGGCATCTGATGTGGTCGGATGTGGTTAAAAATGTGCTTTTTATTAGAATACGATCACATAGAATATTATTTAACGTTATATCTATAAAAGTGATTGCAGGCAAGGATAATTCCATTTTTTTCCTAACCCTGCTAACACTACATTTGTATCAAGTTGTGAATTTAATGGGTTAGTAAGTAAGAGCTGCCGGATTCTTCCAGCGGCTCTTTTTCTTTTTATACGCCATCCTTTTCTTTTGCTTTTTACATCTTGCTCACTGATACAATAGTTCTACGATCGGCTCTTCGTTTTATTTACCTTTATCTTTCTTATGGCTAAAACTAAAACAGCATTCTTTTGTCAGCAATGTGGTTATGAAACTCCTAAATGGACAGGTAAATGTCCTTCGTGTGGTGCATGGAACTCTTTCGTTGAGGAAGTGGTTCAACGGGAAGACAAAAGCAAACCTGAAGTTGTTAACTGGGACAATGAAAATAAGGAGCAACGTAAGGCGCATAAGCTGGAGGAAATTGTTCAGACCCAGGAGGCAAGAATGCAATCACCCGATTCTGAACTGAACCGCGTACTTGGAGGTGGCATGGTTCCGGGATCAGTTGTGCTTGTTGCCGGCGATCCGGGTATTGGTAAATCTACTTTATTTCTCCAGTGTGCATTACAGTGGAAGAACATTGTCACCATGTATGTATCGGGCGAAGAAAGTGCACAACAGATCAAATTACGTGCTGACCGTATCGGAATAAAGAATAACAATTTATACCTCCTTACCGCCACCGAAACAAACACAATATTCCAGGAGGTAAAGAAGATAAGGCCAAACTTATTGATTATTGACTCCATTCAGACGTTGGAATCACCTTACGTAGAATCAGCCGCAGGCAGCGTATCACAGGTTCGCGAGTGTGCTGCTGAATTACAACGTTTTGCAAAAGCAACTAATATACCTGTCTGCATCATTGGCCATATTACAAAAGATGGCTCCATAGCAGGACCCAAAGTATTGGAGCACATGGTAGATACTGTTTTGCAGTTCGAAGGGGACAGGCATTATGCATACCGTATACTTCGTACGCTAAAAAATCGTTTTGGTTCTACCTCTGAATTGGGTATTTACGAAATGGTAGCTCAGGGAATGCGTGCTGTTAGCAACCCGTCAGAGATATTATTATCCCAGCACGATGAGCCATTAAGCGGGGTAGCTATTGCTGCCACAATGGAAGCATCCCGTCCGCTAATGATAGAGGTGCAGGCATTGGTTACCCAGGCGGTATACGGCACACCTCAACGCACGGTAAGCGGTCTTGATCTGAGGAGGCTACAGTTGTTACTTGCTGTTCTCGAAAAGAGAGGAGGGTTCCATTTCGGAGCTAAGGATGTTTTTGTGAATATTGCCGGCGGATTGAAAATAGAAGACCCTTCAATTGAACTCGCAGTCGTTTGTGCATTGTTATCTTCTTATGAGGATAAGGCGCTTCCGTCAAATATTTGCCTCGTCGGTGAGATAGGATTAAGTGGCGAAATCAGAGCAGTCAATCGCATCGATCAACGGATTGCGGAGGCCGATAAACTGGGTATGGACGTAATTTTTATCCCCCGTGCCAACGCCAAAGGACTGGACAAGAACAATTTCAAAATAGAAATAAAGACAGTCAATAAGGTAGAAGATGTCTATAAGATGTTATTTTAAGGACATACTGGGATATATATAATAAAACAGGCTACCACTTGGTAGCCTGTTTTATTATATACTGTTTTTGTTATTATGCACCTTCTTTTGGTGTTTCTTCTTCTTTCTTTTCAGTAGTCGGGTGGTCTATCTGGAAAACGATCTTACCATCTGATTCAGTATAGTTGGCTATAACTGTGTCTCCCGCTTTAATACGGTGATTCAGTATTTCTTCAGCCAACGGATCTTCCAGGTATTTCTGGATAGCTCTATGCAATGGCCTTGCACCAAACTGCTGATCATACCCCTTCATCGCAATAAAGTTTTTGGCTTCATCCGTCAGCGTCATCTGGAATCCTAACGTATTAAGACGTTTCATCACATCCTTCATGATAATATCAATGATCATGTTGATATGCTTCTCTTCAAGAGAATTGAAGATGATAACGTCATCTATACGGTTCAGGAATTCAGGAGAGAATGTACGTTTCAGCGCTTTTTCAATCACACCTCTGCTGGTATCCTCAGCGCTTACGCTTTTAGCGGTTGTCGCAAAACCTACACCGGTACCGAAATCTTTAAGCTGACGCGCTCCGATATTCGAGGTCATAATGATAAGCGTGTTCTTGAAATCAACCTTACGGCCAAGGCCATCGGTAAGTTGTCCGTCATCCAATACCTGCAAAAGAATATTGAAGATATCCGGGTGCGCTTTTTCAATTTCATCAAGCAATACCACAGAATATGGCTTACGGCGAACTTTCTCAGTAAGCTGTCCACCTTCCTCATATCCAACATATCCCGGAGGAGCACCTATGAGGCGGCTAAGCGAGAATTTTTCCATGTACTCACTCATATCCACCCGGATCAGGGCGTCTTCACCGTCAAACATGTAACGGGCAAGAGCACGGGCAAGTTCGGTTTTACCCACACCTGTTGGTCCCAGGAATATGAATGAACCTATTGGTTTACGTGGGTCTTTTAGGCCAACACGATTTCTTTGTATAGCTTTTACTATCTTATTGATTGCCTCATCCTGGCCTACTACTGCACCTTGCAAGTCTTCGTCCATCCTGCGCAATTTTGCACTTTCGGCTTCAACCATACGCATCACAGGTATCCCGGTCATCATGCTGATAACCTCAGCAATTGATTCCTCGTTTATTGGGTACCTTTTGTGCTTAGCTTCCTCCTCCCATTCTACCTTGGCCTTATCCAGTTCTTCGCCCAGTCGTTTTTCTTTATCACGCAGTGCCGCAGCTTCTTCAAACCGCTGGCTCTTTACTACTTTATTTTTTTCCTGCTTAATGTCTTCTATCTTTTTCTCCAGGTCCAGGATATTCTGCGGTACATTGATGTTTTTCAAGTGTACCCTGGCTCCTGCTTCATCCATCACATCTATCGCTTTGTCTGGGAGCAAGCGGTCGGTCATATACCGGTCACTTAACTTTACACAAGCTTCAATAGCTTCCGCATCATAGATCACATTGTGGAAGTCTTCGTATTTAGAACGGATATTGTTAAGGATGATTATTGTTTCTTCAACACTTGGCGGTTCTACCAGTACTTTCTGAAAACGACGATCTAATGCGCCATCTTTTTCAATATACATACGGTATTCATCCAGTGTAGATGCACCGATGCATTGCAGATCGCCACGAGCTAAAGCTGGTTTAAATATATTGGATGCATCCAATGAACCTGAAGCACCACCAGCACCTACAATAGTATGTATCTCATCTATAAACAGGATCACATCACGATTCTTTTCCAGTTCATTCATGATCGCTTTCATACGCTCTTCAAACTGGCCGCGATACTTCGTACCCGCCACAAGTGCAGCAAGATCAAGGCTGATAACCCGTTTGTCAAACAATACGCGGGATACTTTCCGCTGTACAATTCGCAATGCCAGTCCTTCCACTATTGCAGTTTTACCCACACCTGGTTCACCTATCAGTATAGGGTTATTCTTTTTACGACGGGATAAGATCTGTGATACGCGTTCTATTTCCTCATCACGCCCCACGATCGGGTCAAGGCTTCCCAGTTCTGCGAACTTGGTAATATCTCTACCGAAATTATCCAATACCGGAGTCTTTGATTTTGTATTTCCGGCAGCTGGCTTACGTGGTTGCTGATATTGTCTGCGCTCATCATCATCATCAAATTCCTCAGATCCCGGATCTGAATAATCTGCGGATGGGCTGCCGCCTTGCAATATGCTTAATTCATTCTTAAATCGGTCATAATCAACGTCATAATGACTAAGTATCTGCGTTGCCACATTTTCCTTATTCTTCAGTATTGATAGCATCAGGTGCTCGGTCTCTACAGTACTGCTTTTCAGCGATTTTGCTTCCAGAACTGTTATGCGTATTACCTTTTCTGCTTGTTTGGTTAAGGGTAGGCTGTTGATATTTGCAAGCGGTTTATTGTTCTTATCCTTGATAGCCAGTTCCAGTTCTTTACGGAGCTCAAATAGGTCTACCTGCATAGTCTGCAATACCCTTAGTGCCATTCCATCACCCTCCCGTATCAGTCCCAGCAGCAAATGCTCGGTACCGATAAAGTCATTCCCCAGGCGCAAAGCTTCTTCACGGCTGTAGGAGATTATCTCTTTTACTTTCGGCGAGAAATTAGAATCCATGTAATTCCTTTTTTTGAATAATAAAGTTAATGATTAAATAGGTATCAGGGTATTATGATTGATTATAGCGTTATCAATTTTATAATATTCTGACACTGATTTTTTTATCAGATTTACGATAAGTACGGTGGAAGTTTTTATTTTTAAACTTATTTACAATACTTATTTGCAAAACGGTAAAAACACCTTGTAACATGGAATTCAAAATTGATACCAAAGATACTTTTACGGTCATTATCCCTCAATCTGGTAGTATTAATGCTAATTTGACAGGTGCATTACTTCAAAAATGTGAAGAAATGCGGCAAAGCGGCAGTAAAAACTACATTATCGACCTTCGGAATTGTACCACTATCGAAAATGATGCCATCGAATCATTGGTGGGGATGCATGAAGAATTATATAGTGCAGAACAGTCTATTGTGTTTACCGGTATTAGCGATAGTATATTGGAAGTATTAAGAAAGGAAGAAGTACATTACATTATTAATATCGCACCTAAAATGCAGGAAGCTATAGATATCATCAGTATGGAGATACTGGAGCGCGACCTGCTTAGTGAAGAATAAAGACATTGCTTTAAAATATGCTTACTTTGTATGCATATCATACTCCTATCTAACCTTTAATGAGTTCTTGGCTTGCTTAATTTTGATTGGAATGAAGGTTACTATTCTTGGAAATAATTCTGCACTTCCCGCTTTCGGGAGGCATCCTACGGCGCAGGCCGTTAGTGTGTACGGAGAAGTTTTGCTTATAGATTGCGGAGAGGGTACACAGATACAGATGCAACGCTATGGTCTTAAATGGCGTAATGTGCATCATATATTCATCAGCCATCTCCATGGCGATCATTATTTTGGCTTGCCGGGTTTAATAAACAGCATGAGCCTCCTTGGCCGTACTGCTCCACTGAATTTATATGCACCGGCTCCGTTAAAAGGCATCATTGATTCCATTCTTTCGGTTGCTGATACAGTGTTGGCTTATCCGTTTCATTTCCATCCTATTCCTGAGGGTAGTGCTGTTTTAGTAGATGATCCTTCATTCAGTGTTACATGTTTCCCGGTCAATCATGGTATTCAATGCCATGGATTCCTTGTAGAACGCAAAACAAGGGGACGTAAATTGTTGCCTGCGAAGTGTGTGGAATATGAAATACCGGCAGCTTATTACGACTACCTGAAACAGGGTGACGATTATGAACGTAAAGACGGAAAACTTATAAAAAATGAATGGGTCACAGAAGATGGCCCTGCTGTCAAGCGTTACGCGTATTGTGCTGACACATCCTTTACTGATAGCTTTTTACCTGTGGTTCAGGGGGCGGATATGATCTACCACGAATGCACTTACCTGGAAATGGATGCACACAAAGCAGCGGCAAGATTTCACAGTACTGCCTCGCAGGCTGCGGAACTGGCCAAGATGGCTGGCGCTAAGCAATTATTGCTCGGTCATTTCTCGTCAAAGTATAAAGATCTTGAACCGTTTCGTGAGGAGGCAAGTGCAATTTTTCCGAATGTGCTGGTGAGTACGGAAGGTACTGCCTATGAAATATGAATTGGTACTAAGGTGTATCTTTACATACCTTTAAATTGAACATCATGCTTCCTCAATGGCAGACGGGTATCGTAATACGTATAGAACAGGCCACACCAAATACACGTCGCTATTGGGTTGAGCTGCCTGAAACAAAGCCTTTCCATTTTAAGCCCGGCCAGTTTGTTACTATCGATCTGCCGATAAGTGAACAACGAAATAAACGCTGGCGCAGCTATAGTATAGCTTCTATGCCCGATGGTTCTAATGTTATAGAACTGGCGATCGTTTACATGGATGGCGGGACAGGATCTAAATATATTTTTGATGAGATAAAAGTTGGCAGCACTTTCACCTTACGTGGCCCGCAGGGTGTATTCATATTACCTGAAGTGATCGACAAAGACTTGCACCTCATTTGCACAGGTACAGGTATTGCGCCATTCAGAAGCATGTTGCAATACATCAATTACCATCAGCTACCGCACAAGCAGATATCATTGTTATTTGGTACACGCACAAAGGCTGATCTGCTCTATGCAGATGAAATGAAGGAACTGGAAAAGACAATGCCCGGTTTCATCTATCGCCCTACTTTATCCAGGGAAGAATGGGAGGGAGACACAGGTTATGTACATGCGATATACGAAGAGTTGTGTACTGCTAAACAACCATCATCATTCATGCTATGTGGCTGGCGCGATATGGTTGATGAGGCAAAAGAGCGAATACAAAAACTGGGTTATGATAAAAAAGATATTCACCTGGAGATTTATGGCTGATACTATAATACTGACCACCATATATTTCTTGCTGCCCATTTACCCCAGTCTTTCAGACTGCTTTGCATAGTATCGTACAGTTCTTTTTCACTGACTTTTTTCCCTTTTTCCGCTATAGCAAAATCACTTTCCTTCGGGGCTGTCATCTCTATCTTATCGGCAACCCATGTAGTGTGTAACCTTGGTATGGCCAGCTCCAGTATCATTCCTGGCAGGCCGCCAAACATTTCCGGTCCCCCGCTCACAGGTATGTCTTCTGTATAAAATGCAACTACATACACAGAGTCACAAATTTTACCCACAGCCTTCTGGCATTTAAAATTGGCTATCGTCCTTATCTCTTCCTTCACCCTCCACTCCATTACCCGCATACTGTCCTTCACGAAGAATTTCTGCTCATAGACATTTTTAATTGCCTTTACTGTTTTGCTGTTAAAATCCGTTAATACTGTATTATCAGAAGCAGGACCGTTTCCTCCCCAGAATTTCACATTTTCTACTTCCTTACCAGGTTTGTAAATACTCTTACCCGTATCAAATGACAAGTCAAAGTATGTTGTATTGAATTTAGGTATCTGAGATTTCATACGCTCAAACCATGAATTATCTCCATCGTCATTACTTTGCATGAGCGCATGCACATTTGTTTTTTTCTCGTACTCTATTTTGCCATGAAGCGTGTACTGCGCACTACAGGTAAGTGTCGCTACCAGGAAGAGATGTAGTGTTATAACAAACTGTTTCATAAGGGATCGGATGATTGCTGAATGATTATTTATTTAGTTTCTCCCGGTTTATGGCTGAAGTTCCATGCAAGGTTTAGTAAGCCATAACGGCGTATGGTATTATAGGTTTCCTGCGTCACTGTACTTCCCTGTGCCGATCTGTTGAAACCAAGGTTTTGATTGAGCATATCGTAGACCGATAGTTCCAGCTTCAGTTGGTCGTTCTTCAGGAAGGTTCTGCTCACTGAGGCGTTCCATTTGATAACATTATTATTGCCGGTCAGCACTTTCGTTTTTTGACGGAACATCATATCCACATCAGTATTAACCCTGAATTTTGAAGGCAATTTCACTGATACCGACGCATCACTCGAGCTCGACCAATAGCTGGTAGAATATGCACTGATAGTAGCCTTGTTGTCGTTATACGCTATGCCTGGAGAGAAACTAAACTCCCATTTTTCTTCTTTCTCATAATTGAATTCCAGCCCGCCTGAATAGGTATTGTTATCATTAGTATTTTTTTGGCCATTGATGATATTATTCACCCTGGCTATAGATGGATTTACATGGCCGCCTATCCTGATGCCGGTTTTAGCAAGCTTAAATCCGTAGTTCATATATGCCCAGCCATTGTAGTTGCCGTTCACATTGATATACTGAGTAGTGTACACACCGTTTACTATATCCTGTGATGTACTGATCGCATCGTTTACCGAAGTAAATGATACACTCGACCAAATATACCTTCCCGTTAGCACCTTATAATCATTGTAGCTGGCACGCATAGAATGGGTAAACTCCTGCTTCAGTCCCGGATTGCCCTTGGCTACCCTGGTAGGGTCATTGTTTTGTACAAGCGGTTGTACCTGTGTTATCGAAGGTTGGCGTGTGTTGCCGGTATAGCTAAGATCAATGCTCCGCTGATTGCTGAGCTTATACTTGAAACTGGCCTTCGGGTAAAAGTTCAGGTAGTTAATGGTATTGGACGTATCTCCATGTCGAAGATCGGTTTGTGTATATCTGGCATTAGATACAGTTCCACCGAAGGAGTAGTTCAGCTTTTTATACACATAACGAAAAGCAGCACCGCCGGCATTGGTGAAGATATTGTACCTGTAATTGCTGCTGAACGTATCATTTGGGATATCACTGTACATTTGGCCTGGTATGGAGTTATAGGAATAGTTGAGAGAGCTGTTATTGTTTATAGACGAACTGTAATCAACTATCAGGAATGTCTTTTTAGATAATGGTTCCGTGTAGGTTCCTTTTGCAGAAAAAGCCAGTGAAGTACCATCATTTATTTTACGTTGATTGGTCGTTTGCGAAGCTGTTGTGTCAGCATAGTTGATCACTGAATTCAGTATACCTTCACTCTGATTGTCTTTGTAATTTTCTTTTATATCCAGAGACATTGTTCTTCCTTTCTTTGCAAACTTTTTCCTGTACAGCATGCTTGCATTGATATAGGTAGAAACGGCATCTCCGGTAATGGTTCGGTCATTGTAGTATTGGGTATCGGTAACTTCCTCGTTTTGTAACGCTCCTATCATATTATAGTGCGTATAGGTCTTAGTCGTTTTCTTTCCGGCATTTGCGGTCACTTTTATAGAACTGCTGCTGTCTATTTTTCGCTCATACATTACGTCTGCGGCATGGCGGTCTGCTGTGCTGAACTGTTCTTTATTTTGCCATGTT
>CAYZKL010000002.1:47276-49859 GCA_964478855.1 uncultured Flavipsychrobacter sp. | reverse complement strand
GTAATGCATTTATCGTATTTGTAGCACCATCTATTTCTACATTTTGCCTGGCATACCGGTAATAACCACTGATGTGATTTTTATCCTCGTTCCATTTGTCTGCCACATGCGCACCACCTGTCCACGTTTTTGGTAACCCCT
Organism: uncultured Flavipsychrobacter sp.; assembly: GCA_964478855.1. Lineage (GTDB taxonomy): Bacteria > Bacteroidota > Bacteroidia > Chitinophagales > Chitinophagaceae > Nemorincola. The sequence goes on along the minus strand of CAYZKL010000002.1, from coordinate 49,718 downwards.
GTCCGTTATACCGGCCATCCCATCCGCTGAAATCCTGGTCTGTACTGGTCCAGGTATTGTAGATCTCTCCATCATCACCTATTTCTGTTGTCCTGTTACTGCTCCCGAATTTATCATTATCCTCCCAGCCTAACCCCGCTTTGTTTGTGTTTGATGTGATGCCAAAGACAGATAATTGACGTTTGCCTTTAAAGGCATTGACCATGCCCTGGTTCTGAAAATAGCCATCATTGCCTCCGCCGGCTTCCAACTTTCCGAAATAACCTTTTTTCTTGTTTTCTTTCAGCATCAGGTTGATGGTCTTGGTCTTCTCACCATCCTCAATTCCTGTAAATTCTGCCTGGTCGCTTTTTTTATTGTAAACCTGTACTTTATCTACCGCATCAGCCTGCAGTCCTTTGGTTACCACTTTCGGATCATCCGCAAAAAACTCTTCGCCATCTACCAATATCTTCTGCACTGTCTCGCCCTGTGCCGTTATCTGTCCGTTCTTGTCTACTTGAATACCGGGCAGCTTTTTCAGCAGGTCTTCCACGTTCGCACCTTCTTTTACTTTAAAGCTATCAGCTACATATTCTGTAGTATCCCCCTTTATTTTTATTGCAGCTATCTGGCGGGTAATGACAAACTCTTTCAGCAGGTGCTCTTTAGATACCATTGATACTTCACCAATATCAGTAACATCTTTATTTACATTGATCACATCAACATAGTCGGCAAAACTCGGAAAGGTGATCCGTAATATATATTTGCCTTCCTTACGGACCCTTACTTCAAAATTTCCGGAGGCATTCGTGCGGGTAAAACTTTCAATAATAGAGTCTGATGTACGGATAATTGTTACAGATGAGCGCTGTAGTTTTGCACTATTCAGGGTATCAGCAACACTTCCCTTAATAAGGTAGCCTTGCGCAATGCTATACTGAATACTGCACAGGGCAAGTATGGCGGTAAAAATGAACTTCATAAGGTGTGTGTGCTTGGTAAAAAATTACATGCACATAAAACAACAAAAAATATTGTATAAATGATGCTTAGCAGCTTATTACATAAGCCATTTTTACAATAATTAACATTCCCTTACCAGTCTTGAAAATTATTTTGACTTGATGGTTTTGCCTTCTAGCTGAGCTTTATACACTTGTGGCCTGTCATGATTTACAGGTACACCAAGAGCTTCATAGATATAGTCCTGGGCCATTGTGCGTACGTTCAGCTTGTTGATCTTAGTGTTTTCAGCAGACGGACAGACCCTGTTCGATAAGAATACAAAGACAATTCCCGTAGCCGGGTCGGCCCATGCACAGGTACCGGTGAACCCTTGGTGCCCAAAGGCATAACCGCTGCATCTTTCTCCCGCAGGGCCTGCATTATCGGCATCGTTGGTTGGTTTATCAAATCCTAAACCCCTATGATTGATACTGCTTTTATATGCAGTGAACAGGTCTACTGTTGCGTTTTTGAAATACCTGGTACCACCATACTGCCCTTTGTTCAGCAGCATCTGGAATACGACAGCTACATCCTGTGCCGTTGAGAACAAACCCGCATGACCAGCTACACCGCCCATCAGGGCTGCTCCCGGATCATGCACATAACCATGTATCTGCTGTTTCCTGAACGTAACATCATATTCCGTTGGTGCTATTTGAATAGAATCTATTTTACCCAACGGATTATAGGTCATATGCTTCAGACCCATCGGCTTGTAGAATTGCTCATCAGCATATTTATCTATTGTTTTTCCTGTTAGCTGCTGCACTATTGCTCCAAGGAAATAAAAATCAAGGTCACTATACACACTCTTTCCTTTGTTGTCCAGTGAGCTGGTAAGTATGCGGTTCCATACAGTATCGGGGTAATCATTACGCAGGTATAAGTTATTAGCCACAGGTATAGTAAAGTCTGTTTTCGCTCTTTTCTTCATGTACCCTTTCTTCAGGTTACCTTCTGCATCAAGCATTTCTTTGTAGAATGGTATCCAGGCTTTCATACCGGCTTGGTGCAGCAGCAGGTCTTTGATCCGCAGGTCTGCTTTATTGGTACCGGCAGCCATAGGCAGATAATCACCAATGGTTTTTTCAAGATCAAGTTTACCCTGTTCATACAGTCGCATAACTGCCATCGTTGTTGCAAGTACTTTGGTGCATGATGCCAGGTCATATACTGTATTCGTATCTACCGGATGTTTTTTATCATAATCCAGGTACCCGAATGCTTTATCATAGAATACTTTTCCGTCTTTAGCAGCCAGTATACGGCATCCCGGGAAAACGCCATCCGCCACATTTCTTGCCATATACATATCCAGTTTGTTAAGTGCCTCCAGGTTTGTCACACCCGCATCTCCTGGATACATTGTTTTTCGCAGTGTTGTTATTGGTTCCTTTTTCGCAGGTTCTTTAGCTATGGAAGTTAGCTTCGCAGGCAGAGGGCAAACAC
>CAYZKL010000002.1:15611-47266 GCA_964478855.1 uncultured Flavipsychrobacter sp. | reverse complement strand
CACTATGTCCACCTATACATGCAGTTACCGGCAATTTACCCTTGGCTTTTATTTTCCGTAGCAATACATCGGCTACTGTATGTTCGGTAATACTATCATCTTCATATGCTACCATTACCGAGTTAGCACCACAGAAGTATTGCAAGGCGTATGCGTTACCCAGCAACACTACCATTACGTTGTTCCTGCAACTTGCATACTGCAGGAATGCCAGTGCCTCATCGCTCAGGCCGTAATAACCACCGGGTGCAAAGTTCAGGTTGTGGATCGCCACGATCGTAGCATCGTACTTACTTATATTTTCCAGTATTTTCTGTGCGGTATCTGCCGGGCTGTTCTTAGGTAGCCACTCCGCTTTTATATTATAGAATTTGTTTTGCAGATCTGCGAAGAGAGGAGTGCTGCCACTGGCATTGATACCAACATACCCTATACGCATGTTCTCATTTATTTTGTTCAGTATCTGGTTGTCGTCAGCAACTAGTGTTACCGCAGCTTTTGCTACCATTGTTCTTACCGGATCTATATACTTGTTCAGCTCTTCGGTAATGTTTTTATCATCAATATCTTTCCAGGTAGAAAGTCCCACATCATACTTCGCACCAAGTATCTTTTTAACACTAAGTTCCAGTGCCGCTACTGGTATTCTTCCACTGTCTATCGCATTTTTAATTTTACCTATTGCAATGGGAACATCCTGTGAGAACAGCAGTATATCGTTGCCTGCCTCAAATGCTCTCAGGTCTGCTTCTCCCGCAGGAAAGTACTTTGTTACACCCTGCATACCAAGCGCATCAGTCACTACCAGTCCGGTGAACATCAGTTTATTCTTCAACAGGTTGGTAACAGTATTCCTCGATAAAGTTGTCGGTACATGTGATGCAGTATCTAAAGCAGGTACTTCCAGGTGTGCCACCATAACACTCTTAACACCGGCATTGATGATCTGTTTGAATGGATACAGTTCCAGCGTATCTAACTGTGCTAATGACCTTGGTATCAGTGGTAAGTCTTTATGAGAGTCTACATCAGTATTACCATGCCCCGGAAAGTGTTTGGCACATGCTATAACACCATTCTTCTGCAATCCGCGCATATAGGCAATACCCATCCTCGAAACCCAGCGTTTATCTTCACCGAATGAGCGGGAGTTGATTACCGGGTTTAGTGCATTATTGTTTACATCCACATCAGGAGCAAAGTCAATATGTACTCCAAGTCGTTTACATTGCAGGGCTATCGCGGTTCCCATACGGTACACTAGGTCTGTATCCCTTGTTGCACCCAGCATCATTTGCCTTGGAAAATTCCTTACGCTGTCCAGCCTCATACCTAATCCCCATTCTGCATCCATTGCTATCAGCAGAGGTGTCTGCGCCATACGCTGGTATTTATTCGTAAGGTTGGCCTGCCTGCCCGCACCGCCTTGCATAAAGATAAGTCCGCCTACCTGGTGTGCACTGATCAGCTTAGTGATCAGTTCTTCATTATAGTTCTTACCTCCGGAATATGCAGCAACCATGAACAACTGGCCTATTCTTTCCTCAAGGGTCAGGTTGTTATACATGCTGTCTATCCAGCGGTTCCTGGCAGCAAGCGCTTCCGTGTTTTTGGGTTTGCTTCTTTGTTGCCCGTAAGCGTTGGCAATAAAAAGTAACGAGAGTACAGCTATGACAGCTTTACGGAATGTGGCCATAAAACAAAAATAATTCTATTCAGATGAAAATCTGTTCCTTGAAATACAAACTTTTTATAAAATAGCAATGTAATTACCGGGCATCAAAATCGATCACTACCCGTTCTGTCCTTGGGTGCGATTGGCATGTAAGCACAAAGCCTTTTTCTATTTCGTCGTGTTCCAGTGCGTAGTTTACTTCCATTTCTACTTCGCCCTCAGTTACTTTAGCCCTGCATGTGCAGCATACGCCGCCTTTACAGGCATATGGCAGATCTGCTCCGTTCTTAAGTGCTGCATCCAGTATCGATTCGCCATTGAATGGTATTTCCATATCAAAGGTTGTCCCGTCCAGGGTAATGCTCACCTTACTTTTCGGCCCCTCATCACTATTGTGGGTCGATGCCCATTTTTCATGGCTTGCTTTGGGTTGGTCTGGTGATGTGAACAATTCCATATGCACATTACCGGCCGGCATACCCAGGTCTATCAACTGTTGGCGCACAGACAAGATCATGTCTTCCGGTCCGCATATGAACGCCTCGTTTATTGTAGTTACGTCTATCAGTGTTTTGCAGAATTCGGCGCACTTGCCCGCTGTTATTCTTCCGCTGAACAGTGGTATATCCATATACTCCCTGCTCAGTACATAGTACACACGAAGGCGCAGCATGTATTTATTCTTTAACGCCTCTATTGCTTCCCTGAAAATGATGCTGTTCTTGGAGCGGTTACCATACACCAGTGTAAAACTGCTGTTGGGTTCATTTTCCAGTACGGTTTTCATGATGCTCATTACCGGGGTAATTCCGCTGCCTGCCACAAATGCCAGGTATTCTTTATGGTCCGTTCCTTTATTCTTTATCGTAAAGTTGCCCATCGGGGGCATAACATCCAGCACTTCACCGGCTTTTAATTCGCCGTGCGCATAGGTCGAAAACTTTCCCTGCTCTACTTTTTTAATAGCCACACGCAGTTCTCCGTCATTAGGACTTACGCATATAGAGTATGATCTGCGAACCTCCGCATCATCAAAATGGCGGCGGAACGTCAGGTACTGGCCCGGGGCAAAAATGAATTTATCCGTAAGCTCGGCTGGTACTTCCAGCGATACAGATACGCAATCAGCCGTTTCAGGCCGTACATCTTTTACTTTTAGTGGGTAGAATTTCAGTGCAGACATAAAGAGGCGCAAAGATAGTAAAAACCATAAACTACTACCCCGCCAGTTAGCAGGACTATAAGGTGCTAAAACATAGCATCCAGGTCTTCTTTTCGCTGGATGATGAATACCTTTTTACCATCCGGGGCATATTCAGGCTGGCCGCAGGCAAAAAGTTCATCTATAAGTGCCTGTTGCCCTTCCGGCTGCATGATCGCATGTTTATTACGGGACAATCGCCTAGCCATATGGGCAAGTAACTGCTCGGTACGTTTACTTACTGCATCAGGTGCTTCGTGTTTCAGGTGTTCCACCACCTCATCCAGTACATATTTTTCTTCTCCCGGGGGCAATCCGGCGGGTATGCCCTGTACCACGAATGTGTTTTTACCAAATGGTGCAATATCAAACCCTATGCGGGCCATATCAGCGAGCACTTCGTTCAGCAGTATAGCATCCGGAGGCGACAATTCATAGCTTATCGGGAAAAGCACTTGCTGCGATGGTGCATTTTGCCCGTTCCACTCTTCCAGCAGCCGCTCATACCATATCCTTTCCTGCGCCCTGCGTATATGTATCAGCATCATATTGCTGCTGCCGGGGTCAGTGTGCAGGCTGCCTTGTTCAGTGGTATGTGGTAATATTATTGCTTCCGCTCCGTTTTCAGTAGTGGCAGGTTGGGGTTCATGGTGCTGGCTACCGGGTATTGGGTTTTGTGCTATTTCATATAGGTCCTTCCATCTTCTCAGGCTGTCCTTACGCTCCACTACATGGGCCTGGTTCTTATCTGTGAATGTATTGTATAAATAGCCTTTCTCGGTATTTTCCCGCTGACGCTCCGTATAGGGCAATTGCACTGCCGGTAGCTGCTGAATATCTGAATTCAGTGTAAAATCGAGTGAAGGCGCTATATTATACCTTGCCAGGGCATGTTTTACAGCAGCATTCAGATAAGTGTACATCAGCCTGTCATCCTCAAACTTCACTTCCTGCTTGGTAGGATGCACATTCACATCTACTCTTGCAGGATCTATTTCCAGGAATAGGACGTAGAATGGAAAAGATTCCTTTTCTATAAGGCCTTCATAAGCCTGTACTACGGCATGGTTCAGATAAGCACTTCTTATAAACCGGTTATTAATGAAAAAGAACTGCATACCTCTTGTCCTGGTTGCAGCTTCAGGCTTGCCTATAAAGCCCGATATTTTTAATAGGTCTGTATTTTCATCTACCGGTACCAGGTTTTTTTCATAGGTGTTGCCCAGTAGTGCTACCACCCTTGCTTTCAGGTTGCCCGGCTCCAGGTGATACTGTTCTGTGCCATTGTTCCACAGCCTGAAACCTATGGCAGGATAAGCAAGTGCTACCCTGGTAAACTCATCTATTATATGCCTTAACTCGGTAGTTGCGCTTTTCAAAAAGTGTCGGCGGGCCGGCACATTGAAAAACAGGTTTTTCACCATAATGTTGGTGCCTGGGTTTGCCGCGCATGGTTCCTGCAGTTTTACCTCAGTTCCCTCTATTACTATGCGGCTGCCGGTTTCGTTATTTGCCTGCCTTGTTTTTAGTTCCACCTGTGTCACGGCGGCTATCGAAGCCAGTGCCTCGCCCCTGAATCCCATTGTCCTTATCTTGAACAGGTCTTCTATATTCTTTATTTTGGATGTGGCATGCCGCTCAAAACTCATACGGGCATCAGTAGGGCTCATGCCTTTGCCGTTATCTATTACCTGTATCAGCTCTTTTCCTGCATCCTTTATTACCAGTTGTATCTCTGTTGCACCTGCATCCACCGCATTTTCCAATAGCTCTTTCACAGCCGAAGCGGGACGTTGTATCACCTCTCCAGCAGCGATCTGGTTAGCAATGTGGTCCGATAATAACTGGATTACGTCAGGCACTGTACTTTTTTGGTTGCAAAGGTAGGGCTAAAGCCTGTTGTTTTATTACTGTTTATAGGTGGTTTCTTCCGTATCTGGTACTGCTGGCACTAAAATTGCCGTTTACGTAATATTGTAATTGATGAGCATACCGGCAATTAATTTTTTCTTTTGCTATGCCATTAGTAATATTATGTGAACTTTGCCGTTAGTTTGTTAGTGGATTCTATTATGAAGATATACTTGACGATATTATTTGTTTTTCTGGTAGGCAGTGCCCACGCACAGGCAGATACTTCTATGGTGTCTCCGTGGCAAACCGCATACCATCCTCATACCACTGTGGCAACATTATCATTAGGATTTATAGATGGGTTCAAAACAAATTATACGCTTCCCGTAGGTTATGAGCACAGCAGTACATCCGGTTTTGCCCCGTTGTTATTGAAGGTGGAATATGGAATTACCAAAAATCTCGGTATTGCGGCATCTTTCGGTTACGATGCCGTGGTATATAACTACAACCAGTTATACCAGGGCTATAATGGCACCATACGGAGGTACAAAATGAATAAATTAAAGGTGGTGAGTGGAGGCTTTACCGCATTTTACCATTTTAATAAACTCATTAATAGCCGTAATCTGGATCCGTTCATTGGTGGAGGCTTTGCTTTAAATAATATCAGGTACAGTGCCTTTCCGCAGGGAGATAGCATTATACCACGGAATGAGCACACAATTTCTCCATATATCAAGGTTGGTGCGCGCTACTACATATCCTCCAGCTATAGCGTATTTGCCGATCTTGGCTATGAGAAGTCAAGTATATTCAGCGTAGGATTCTCCTGCCGTTTTGCCAATAAACACAGGTTATAATTAGCCACTTCCTGATGTGTGTTTATTGTATTTGCATATGACAAGTGCTGCAATGCAAAACTGGTAATTTAGTAACCCAAACTCACGCTGCTGCTCCTCCCTTCAGGTAGGCCGGGATGGCTTTTTACCCACATACTTTTTTCGCCACGCAACTATTCACCGGCAATGCTTTCACAAGAAATCACCCTCCGTTCTGTGGATATCTTGCAAAATTCCGTTCAACTTTCTGCAATACATTTGTTAGTTAAGGCATAGTTTTAACGGACAATAGGCTGCACAAAAAAGTCTGGTTCCGTACTTACGACTATATCGAAAATCATCACCCCATTTCGACATATCAATAGGGTGACCATGGGGTCACTTTGGGGGGTGATGGGGTGACGATGGGGTGTACTGGGGTGACCAGACTTATACCTTACTCCTTATCCCTTAACCCTATAAACCGCCCTGTTGCTGTGTCTTTTGGCCTTAATTTCAACATATCAAAAACTTAATGTCGAAAATCATCACCCCATTTCGACATATCAATAGGGTGAGGATGGGGTGACCATGGGGTCACTTTGGGGGGTGATGGGGTGTCCGGGGGTGACTGCAAAATGAGGGCGCACACTGGGGACCGCACTTTTTCACCGCACGACGCTCTCAATTTTGGGGTGACTTTGGGGGGACCCACTTATCCCTTACACCTATTTGGCAAATGAAAAAAGGGATACCATTGGCATCCCTTTTCTCCTAAAAATGATTTGGTAAGATTAGTAACCTGAGTAGATAGAGAATACTTCTATCTCATAATATGGTTGATCATCATTTTTGTAAGCGATGTCATACATGTGTACAGACATAACATCATTTACATAAATATGCTCCATATAATGCTGGTTAGTATAACGACGCATTTTGGTCTTGTAATAATCCATAGAAGACTGTACTTGCTTCTTTATTTTTTCGTATGTGTCTTTGTCGGTAGTTTCAAATTTTATAGAAACGTGGTTATGATAAGAGAAACCGTTATCATAAAACTTGCAATAAGAGATTACGTTGCTTCCGTTCCTGAAAACTGTGCAATTGTCGTTATTTTCCAGGTGGTTCAGGGTATATCCTTTATCGTGTACGTAAGTTTCAAATTTAGGGTATGTATATGACCTTAATTTTGCTAATTCGTCAAAGGAAAAATCTTGCCCAAAAGAAAATGAACAAAAGCTAAAGGAAATGAAAAGGAGTAACGCGATTTTTTTCATGTTGGTTGATTTTATGTCGACAAATATAATTGCTATATTGTAAAATGTGAAACAAATCAGACAATAAATTTTTTGCTCACACAATTTATGCCCATATGTGAATTTACTGGGTATTTTATTGTTCTAATATATACAATTCACTAAAGACTTTCTACTACAGACTATCTTCGTAACTTTACAGCCGATTCAAATCTCACATATTAATATGTCTTATTCTCTAAAGAATAAAATTCGTTTGGTCACTGCGGCGTCTTTATTTGACGGCCACGATGCATCTATAAATATTATGCGTCGTATCATGCAGGCCAGCGGTGCAGAAGTGATACATCTTGGTCATGACAGAAGCGTGCAGGAAGTAGTAGATTGTGCTATACAGGAAGATGCTAATGGTATAGCGATCACTTCTTATCAGGGTGGTCACGTGGAGTATTTTAAATATATGTATGATCTGCTCAAACAGGCAGGTTGTGGGCATATCAAAATATTTGGAGGTGGCGGCGGTGTCATCCTGCCTTCAGAGATCAAGGAACTCGAAGATTATGGCATTACGCGCATCTATTCACCGGATGATGGTCGTTCGCTCGGTTTACAGGGCATGATCGACGATCTGTTGCAAAAGTGCGACTATCCGACAGGAAATCAATTGAACGGCGAGGTGGGCCATGTTGCTGAGCGGGATGTTAAATCCATCGCACGTATGATCTCGGCAGCCGAAAACTATTACGATCTGCCGGAAACACAGTTGGCGTTGAATAAAATAAAAGAACAGTCAGCGGCTTCCCGTACTCCGGTGTTAGGTATTACAGGTACGGGCGGTGCAGGTAAAAGTTCCCTTGTAGATGAACTGGTTCGCCGTTTCCTTATTGATTTTAAAGACAAGCACATAGGTATTATTTCCGTTGACCCGTCAAAAAGGAAAACCGGTGGCGCTTTATTGGGTGATCGTATCCGCATGAATGCAATCCGGAATACAAGGGTATACATGCGATCAATGGCTACCCGTCAAAGCAATTTGGCAGTGTCCAAGCACATACATGATGCAGTTAATATCCTGAAGGCCGCCAATTATGACCTTATCATCCTTGAAACTTCTGGTATAGGGCAGAGCGATACGCAGATCACAGAGCATTGCGACATGAGCATGTATGTGATGACACCAGAATACGGTGCCGCCACTCAGCTCGAAAAGATTGACATGCTCGATTTTGCTGATATAGTTGTTATCAACAAATTTGATAAGCGTGGGGCTATGGATGCCTTGCGTGATGTAAAAAAACAGTTTCAGCGCAATCATAAATTATTTGATAAGAATGCGGATGACATGCCGGTATTCGGCACTATCGCTTCTCAGTTCAATGATCCGGGTACCAATTCTATGTATAAGGCGCTGATGGACCTTGTCACAGAAAAGACCGGCGCTCCCCTTCATTCTGATTACAAGATCACGGATGAGATGAGCGAAAAGATATACATCATTCCGCCATCACGTACACGTTATCTCAGTGAAATTTCAGAGAACAACCGCAAGTATGATAAGTGGGCTAAGGATCAGGGCTCCGTCGCTCAGAAATTGTTCGGTATCAAAAAAACGATCGAAACACTGCAGGCAACAGTTATTGATGATAAGGACAGGCTTGTAAAAACTTTGCAGGAGGTATATTCAAAAACAGAACTTGACCTCGATCCCAAGAATAAACACTTACTGGAAAACTGGGATGCTAAGAAGCAGCAGTATATCGGTGAGTATTACAGCTACAAGGTGCGTGATAAGGAGATCAAAATAAAAACGCACACAGAGTCGTTGTCGCATCTGCAGATACCTAAAGTAGCGGTACCTCGTTTCGAAGCATGGGGCGATATTCTGCAATGGGCATTATCTGAGAATTTCCCGGGAGAATTTCCGTATGCCGCAGGTATATATCCGTTCAAACGTGAAGGAGAAGATCCTGCGCGTATGTTTGCAGGTGAGGGTGGCCCTGAGCGTACCAACAAACGTTTCCACTATGTTTCAAGAGGACTGCCGGCCAAAAGGTTGAGTACGGCTTTCGATAGTGTTACCCTGTATGGCCAGGACCCGGAACATCGCCCTGACATTTATGGTAAAGTAGGCAACTCGGGCGTTAGCATTTGCTGTCTCGATGATGCCAAAAAATTATACAGTGGCTTCCATCTTGCTGATCCCAAGACATCTGTTTCAATGACCATTAATGGTCCGGCTCCTACTATTACCGCATTCTTTATGAATGCTGCTATAGACCAGCAATGTGAATTATACATCAAAGCAAATGGCCTTGAGGAAGAAGTAAATAAAAAGATTGACGCCATTTACAAAGAAAAAGGAATTGAGCGTCCATATTACAACGGTGATCTGCCGGAAGGTAATGATGGTCTTGGCCTGATGTTGCTCGGTGTTACTGGTGACCAGGTATTACCTGCCGACGTTTATAACACAATTAAGTTTGATACACTCAAGGCTGTACGAGGTACTGTTCAGGCTGATATATTGAAAGAAGACCAGGCGCAGAATACCTGCATTTTCTCTACCGAATTTTCATTGAGGGTAATGGGAGATGTGCAACAGTATTTTATCGATAATAAGGTGCGTAACTTCTATTCAGTTTCTATTAGCGGTTACCATATAGCAGAGGCTGGTGCCAATCCACTTTCTCAGCTGGCATTTACTTTATCAAACGGTTTCACGTTTGTAGAGTACTACCTGAGCCGTGGTATGCATATCGACGATTTTGCTCCTAACCTGTCCTTCTTTTTCAGTAATGGTATAGACCCTGAGTATAGCGTTATAGGCCGTGTGGCGCGCCGCATTTGGGCCAAGGCTATGAAACTGAAGTATGGAGGTAATGAGCGGTCGCAAATGCTCAAGTATCACATTCAGACTTCAGGCCGTTCGCTGCATGCCCAGGAGATAGACTTCAATGATATCCGTACCACATTACAGGCATTGTATGCTATTTATGACAACTGTAATTCGTTGCATACAAATGCTTATGATGAAGCAATAACCACACCTACAGAAGAAAGTGTTCGTAGGGCTATGGCGATCCAGCTGATCATCAATAAAGAGCTTGGCCTTGCAAAGAACGAAAATCCTTTACAGGGATCATTTATCATAGAAGAATTAACTGACCTTGTGGAAGAAGCTGTTCTTTCAGAATTTGATCGTATCACCGAACGTGGTGGTGTACTTGGTGCTATGGAAACCATGTATCAGCGTGGCAAGATCCAGGAAGAAAGCCTGTACTACGAAACACTGAAGCATACCGGCGAATTCCCGATCATTGGTGTGAATACGTTCCTCAGTTCAAAAGGATCGCCTACAACGATACCTTCAGAGGTTATACGTTCTACAACAGAAGAGAAGGAATTCCAGATACAGACGGTGCAAAACCTCTGGACACGCAGCGAGCATAAAAGAGATCAGTTACTGCATGATTTGCAGCAGACTGCCATACATAACAAAAACATTTTCGCGGCACTTATGGAGACAGTTAAATACTGCTCACTTGGCCAGATCACTAAAGCCTTATTTGAGGTTGGTGGTCAGTATCGCAGGAACATGTAAAGCATAATAAACGAGGGTATCTCAGGATACCCCTCGTTTATTTCAATATACAGTTTCTTCCAGGATCACTTCCAGTTCAGATAATATCATGGCAGTTGCTCCCCATATAATGGTGTCATCTTCCAGTTGATAAGCTTTGACTTTTCGCAGCACACCGGGTACTGCTGGCGACACTACGTCTGTGATCGTCTTTCTGTCTGCATGGAGCAGGTTGTTCAGCGAAACTTCTATGGTATAAGATACCTCATTCTGACTTAGGTTGTATTCGGGTCTGGTTTGGGTAAAGCCCACATAAGGATAAACGTTGAAATTGCTTACAGGTATATACAGTGGCGTTAAGGCGCCAAGTATATCTACATCTCCAGAAACAATGCCTACTTCTTCCTGTGCTTCTCTGAGTGCGGTGGCTTTCAGGTCAGCATCAGTTGTTTCGTAGCGCCCTCCCGGAAAACTTACCTGTCCGCTATGCGCTGTTCTGTCTTCTCTCCGCTTCATCAATAGCACATGCAGCTCATCATTCATAGGGAATAGCAGGCACAGTACAGCGCTTGGACGTGCATTGTCCGGTACTTTTGCCGGCATAGATACTACGCGGCCCATCATTCGCTCCTGGGCGGTTATACCCGGCAGCGGTTGCTGTAAGCGTTCTCTGAGTCTATTTATGAGGTTGGTATATGCTTGCAAGTATCGGTTTTTAATCGCGGAATCCTATTTTGATATGGCTTCCATCGCAAAATGGTTTATTTGATGATGCCCCGCATCTGCAGAAAGCAGTGACGTTGGTCTTCTTTACCTTATTACCTGCACTGTCTTTTACTTCTATATTGCCATACACCATCAGTGGGCCATTCTTCATTACCTCAACTGCTGTGTTAGTATCTATCTCGGTATTGTCAGTTGTTTCCTGTTTATTCATGACATAACTCAGCGCACCTGAAGGACATCGTGAAACCTGCTCTGCAATTTGTTCGGCGTCTGCGCCCTCCATATTCACCCAGGGCCGTTTCTTAGGGTCGAATACGTCCTTCAATCCTTTCCAGCACACAGTAGAGTGAATGCATTGCTCAGGTTTCCATACTACAGTTATGTCTCCCTTGGTGTAATGCTTGGTTATATGTTCCATATCACGGTATTTATACTTGAATATACTAATCTTTCCTGTGATTACATAGGTACTTCAAATATCAGCACGTCACTGGTAGCATCTGCTTTTATATCAATAACATCGGTTTCATTGATACCTGCGGCATCACGCTTACCCAATTGTTGTTCGCCCACTTGCACCTGGCCATCTATTACAAATACATATGCACCATGCTTGATGCTGTGCAGTGTATGACTTATGCTGTTCCCTTTTTCCAGCGTAGTACGGTATATCCAAGCATCCTGGTGTATTTTCATCCCAGGGTCCTCATTGTCCATAGGAGAAACGAGTGTCTGCAGTTTATTGATACGATCCTCTGCCGGGAATGTCTTTTGGTCATAACGTGGTGTTACCTGTTGTTTGTTCGGGAATATCCACGTTTGCAGCAGGTTGGCCTTTTTGTTGGGATCAGGGTTATATTCACTGTGCGTCACGCCGCTGCCTGCACTCATCACCTGCACCTCATTAGGTACTATCTGCTGGGTATGGCCCATACTGTCTTTATGTTCCAGCGTTCCTTCCAGCACTATAGTGATGATCTCCATATTGTCGTGAGGATGTTTACCGAACCCCTGTCCCCCATCAACTACATCATCATTTAGCACTCGTAGTGCACCAAACCTGATCTTTGTGGGGTCGTACCAGCTTGCAAAACTGAATGAGTGATGTGCGTCCAGCCATCCATGTTTTGCATGGCCCCGTTTATTTGCTGCGTGAAATATTATCTTTGCCATAGTTTAAATTGTATGTACATACATATACAAAGTTAGTGCCTGTTTTCTGTATTCCGACATTCAGGCAGCGCTTGTATAGATACAGCATATATGCGCATGTTTAAAACTAATAAAGTGGTAATTTGGCGGACTTTTATGAATTTTTACTTTTTGATTTAGGAAATTATGGCTTACAGCATTTTAGTTATAGACGATGAAAAGGCGATCCGCAAAGCACTCACAGAAATACTCAGTTTTGAAGGGTTTACTGTTGATGAAGCCGCGGATGGGGTAGAGGGTGTAAAGAAAATCAGGGAAAACAATTACGATTGTATCCTTTGTGATATCAAGATGCCAAAAATGGATGGTATTGAAGTGTTACAGGTGGCAAAAGAAGAAAAACCTGATATACCATTTATTGTGATTTCGGGTCATGGCAATATAGAAACTGCTGTTGATGCTGTCAGAAAAGGCGCATACGATTATATTTCTAAGCCACCAGACTTGAACCGGCTACTGATCACCATCCGCAATGCGATGGACAAAAAGTCCCTGGTGGTGGAGACTAAACAGTTACGTAAACGTATTGCCAAAGGTAATGAGATGATTGGCAATAGTGAGGGCATCAACCGTATCCGCCAAACTATTCCAAAGGTTGCCCCTACAGATGCTCGTGTATTGATAACAGGGGAAAACGGGGTTGGTAAAGAGCTGGTTGCCCGCCGGATACATGAATTGAGTAGCAGGGCTAATGGCCCGATGATCGAAGTAAACTGCGCTGCAATACCATCGGAGTTGATAGAAAGCGAGTTGTTTGGTCATGAAAAAGGCTCGTTTACCTCTGCCATCAAGCAACGTCTTGGTAAGTTCGAAATGGCTAATGGAGGTACTTTGTTCCTGGATGAGATTGGTGACATGAGTCACGATGCACAGGCCAAAATGCTACGTGCGTTACAGGAGAGTCGTATTACCCGTGTGGGTGGCGAAAAAGATATAAAGGTGGATGTAAGGGTGGTGGCAGCTACTAATAAGAACCTCATGGACGAAGTAGAGGCTAAACGTTTCCGTCTCGATCTTTATCACCGTCTTAGTGTCATCCTCATACAGGTGCCTTCATTGAATGACCGTAGGGACGATATCCCGGACCTCATCACTCACTTCCTAAAGGATATTTCAGAAGAGTACAAGCAGCCGGTAAAAGAAATAGAAGCAGAGGCAGTAAAAGCATTGCAACAATACAACTGGACAGGTAACATACGGGAACTTCGCAATATTGTAGAGCGCCTCATTATCCTTTCAGACTCGAAGATCACTAAGAAAGATATAGAATCTTATATCTTCCTGAAATAATGCTCAAACAGGTAAAAACAAACAGCCTTTAAACTTCTGTTTAAAGGCTGTTTGTCTTAATGAATTTGAATTAACCTATCGCGTGTTTCAGATCATCGATCAGGTCGTCGGCATCTTCTATACCCACACTCAACCTGATAAGAGAATCTACGAGGCCGTTCTTTATTCTTTCCTCTCTTGGTATTGATCCGTGCGTCATTGATGCAGGGTGTCCGATAAGCGATTCTACACCACCCAATGATTCAGCCAAAGCAAATAGTTTCGTTTTCTTAAGTACAGACAATGCAGCTTCTATATTGTCATCCTTCAGTGTGAAGGAGATCATACCGCCAAAACCGCGCATTTGCTTTTTAGCAATGTCATGATTAGGATGATCCTCAAAACCTACCCACAACACCTTTCCTACTTTCGGGTGATTGCGCAGGTAGTGCGCTATTTTTTTACCGTTCTCACAATGCCTTTGCATACGCACATGCAGTGTTTTGATACCACGCAGCACAAGCCAGCAGTCATGCGGACCAGGTACAGCACCACAACTATTCTGTATAAAGCGAAGGCGCTCTTCGAGCTCCAGGCTGTTCATGATCAGTGCGCCATGTACCACATCAGAGTGGCCTCCAAGATATTTTGTGGCGGAATGCAAGACAATATCAGCGCCCAGGTCCAGTGGGTTCTGCAGATATGGCGATGCGAACGTATTATCACATACCAGTATCAGGTTATGTTTTTTAGATATGGCTGCTGCTCCCGCTATGTCTATTACATTCAGTAATGGGTTAGTTGGGGTTTCTATCCATATCATTTTGGTTTTATCATTCACATACTTTGATATGTTTTGCACATCATCCATCGGTATGAAATGAAAATTGACACCATAGTTGGCAAATATCTTGGTCATGATACGATATGTACCACCATACAGGTCATTCGATACGATCACTTCATCACCGGGTTGCAGCAGTTTTATTACAGCATCAGTGGCTGCCATCCCGCTACCAAAGCTCAGTCCGTATTGGCCGTTTTCTATCGCTGCCAGTGCATTTTGCAGCGCAGTGCGAGTTGGGTTCTGAGTACGTGCATACTCATAGCCTTTATGGTCACCCGGTGCTGCCTGCACATAGGTCGATGTCTGGTAGATCGGTGTCATGATAGCCCCTGTGGTAGGGTCTGGTTCCACACCTGCGTGTATCAGTTTTGTATCTAATTTATAATTCTTGTGTGCCATATTGTTTGATTATACGATTGTAAAGGTAGTATAAGTTCATAGTTTCAGAAGCCGGGTTCTTCATCCTTCAGAGCTTGTTTATATACCCGCAGGCATCTTTCCCTGGCCATACTGTGTTCCACAATGGGTTGCGTGTAGGTTAGTTCTTCATATTCAGGCACCCACTTTCTTATATATTCCAGCTTTGGGTCAAATTTTTCTGTTTGCAGGTATGGGTTGAAAACCCTGAAATAAGGAGCCGCATCACATCCGCTGCCCGCTGCCCATTGCCAGCCTCCGTTATTTGCAGCAAGATCGTAGTCCAATAACTTTTGTGCAAAGTAGGCTTCGCCCCAGCGCCAGTCTATAAGCAGGTGTTTAGTCAGAAAACTCGCTACGATCATCCGTACCCGGTTGTGCATATACCCGGTTTCATTCAGTTGCCGCATACCGGCATCTACAATTCCATAGCCGGTCTGTCCGTTACACCATCGTTCAAACTCCGGTACATTATTGCGCCATTGTATTTTATCATATTGTGGCTTGAACGAAGTATTCACCACATGCGGGAAGTGCCATAATATCATCTGGTAAAACTCCCGCCATATAAATTCATTGAGCAACGTGCCATTCAGCTTTATAGCCGCAGCGGCCAGTTGGCGAATACTAACGGTGCCAAACCTCAAGTGAACACTTAATCTTGTGGTACCATTTATTGCCGGAAAATCACGGGTTTTATCATAGGTAAGCGCTATAGTTTCATCCAGTATAGGTAAGATCACATCCGGTTCTGCTTCTTCAAATCCAAGTTCACCTAAGGTAGGTAAGGGTATTGCGCTCTGCTTTAAATAATGCGACTTGTATTTATTATTTGGGTAAGGCTTTAAGTAAAAGTCGGTTAGCTTTTCTTTCCACTTCCTGCTGTAGGGGGTAAATACAGTGTATGGCGCACCATTATCTTTTAGTACCTCGTCCTTTTCAAGGATCACCTGGTCTTTGAATGTTTGAAAAGTTATATTCCTGGTTTTTAGAAATTGGGCTACCTGGTTGTCCCTGTTTTTTGCATAGGGCTCATAGTCATGGTTGGTATATACTGCGGCTACATTATATGCTTTAGTAAGTTCTGTAAAACTATTGATTGGTGTGCCGTGGCAGGTATGTACTGTACTCCCCGATTTTATCAGCTCATCCTGTATTTTTTCAAGTGCCTCAAGTATAAAATGGAGGCGCTTATCTTTCTTAACCTCCAGCCCGTCAAGTATGTTCGTGTCGAATATAAATACAGGCAACACGGGATATCCCGACCGCAATGCGTGGTATAACCCGGCATTGTCTTCCAGCCGCAGGTCCCGCCTGAACCAGAATATACTTACAGCTTCAGGCATATGTTTATCAGAAATTATAATAGATCGCTTATTGCTGTTACCAGTTCTGCACGGGTAATAGGTACTCCTTTTATCTTATTATATCCAATTGCATCGATCAGGTACTTGTCGCGGATTATCTTTATCAGTTGTCCATTATTGATCTCCGGAATCAGCACTCTTTTGTATTTGCTAAGCATTTCACCAAGGTTTTTTGGGAATGGTCGCATATGGCGCAGGTGTGCATGGGCTACTTGTTTGCCTTGCGCCTGCAACTCCATAGTCGCACTCTTTATTGAGCCATACGTCGATCCCCAGCCCAGCACTAGCACATCTCCTTGTTCAGGTCCGCTATCCAGTGTCTGTAATGGTATGGTATCTGCTATCATTTCAACCTTTGCCTCACGGGTTTTTACCATGTGCTGGTGATTTTCAGCATCATAAGAAATGTTGCCGGTTATATCTTCTTTTTCCAATCCGCCAATTCGGTGTTCCAGCCCTGCTGTTCCGGGTACAGCCCATGGCCTTACCAGGTGTTCATTGCGGCGGTAAGGCATGTAGGTAGGTTCATCATCGCTCAGCTCTTTTTTGAAGGTTACATTTATATCCGGCAATTGAGCACTTTTTGGGAATCGCCATGGCTCAGCTCCGTTCGCTATATAACCGTCACTTAGGAATATCACCGGTGTCATGTGCTGCACAGCAATACGCACAGCTTCATAGATAGCATCAAAGCAGTCGTTTGGTGTTGATGCAGATACTACGGGCATAGGGCACTCACCGTTACGGCCATAATAAGCCTGTAGCAAATCGCTTTGTTCGGTTTTTGTAGGTAGTCCAGTTGATGGACCGCCTCTTTGTATATTAATGATGATCAGTGGTATCTCCAGCATAACTGCCAATCCCATAGCCTCTGTCTTCAGTGCCATTCCGGGACCGGAAGTGGTGGTTACACCCAGGCTGCCACCGTACGCTGCGCCAATAGCTGCAGTGATAGCTGCTATCTCATCTTCTGCCTGGAATGTGCGGATACCAAAGTTCTTATGCCTTGATAATTCATGCAATATATCAGATGCCGGGGTGATCGGGTATGTGCCTAGGAACATCGGGAGCATACTCTTTTCAGCAGCCGCTATCAGTCCGTAGGTCAAGGCTATGTTGCCGGTTATATTTCTGTACTTACCTACGGGTAGTTTTGCCTTTTCTACTTTAAATCTCGATGTGAATGCCTCAACAGTATCACCGTAATTATAACCGGCCTGCAGTGCTTTTATATTACTTTCCAGTATCTCGGGCCTCTTGCTGAATTTATCATGCAGGAATGAGAAGGTACTGGTGAGGTCGCGGTTATATAACCAATACAGGAAGCCCAGTACAAACATGTTCTTTGCACGGTCCTTCTCCTTGGTACCGAGAGTAATTTCCTTTAATGCCTCACGCGTCAGCCGCGTTATATCCATTTTATGCAACTCAAAACCTACCAGCGAGCCGTCTTCGATCGGGTTAATACCATCCGCATAGTTAGCAAGTCGCAGATTTTTAGTATCAAAACCGTTGGTATCAGCAATGATCATGCCCCCGGGCTTAAGGGTCTTTAAGTTCACTTTCAGTGCTGCGGCATTCATAGCCACAAGTACATCACAGTTATCACCGGGAGTAAAGATTCGATTACTCGAAAAATGAAGTTGATACCCGCTCACACCGGGTACAGTGCCCTGTGGTGCGCGTATCTCCGCCGGAAAATCCGGGAATGTGGAAAGATCATTACCTATAAGTGCGCTGTTATTGGTAAACTGGCTGCCTGTTAACTGCATGCCATCACCACTGTCACCAGCGAATTTTATCACTACATCTTCAACGATCTGAATAGGAATTGCCATAATATAAAATGGCTGCAAAGGTAAGTTTTTTACACAATCGATAATTGTTGGAATATGTTAACGTTTACTACTGTGAATTGTTGGTAATTTTGAGTTCCGATTTAATTCATTTAGTGTACGTTTGCCATTGTAGTGATTTTCATGTCGTTAAAGAGGTGTATATTATTTTTACTAATTGTTTCCTGTGCTGTTAGTTCCTCTGCCCAGAAGGCAGGAGACCTGACGCAATCCCGCATCCTCATTCTGCTCGACAGGTCGTCTAGTATGATACAGCCTTGGGCAAATGGCAAACAAAAATACAAGGCCGCAGATGAATTGATCACAGCACTTATGGATAGTATGTATGCGGTCAACAACCAGGTGGAATTCGGTTTGCGTGTTTTTGGCCATGAACATACTGTTGAAGAAAATAACTGCCAGGATACCCGTAATGAAGTTGCATTTACCCGTGATAACCGGGCCCAGATGGCACTGCGTCTTGCTAGTATTTCCCCTTTAGGCGTCACTGCTATAGCATATTCACTTAAGCAGGCGGCAAATTATGATATTGTTGATATTGCACATAATGCATATAGTATTATCCTAATTACAGATGGCGGTGAAAGTTGTGGTGGAGATATCTGCGATGTGATGAGAACACTCATAGATAATAAAGTTTACTTCAAACCATATATTATCAGCCTAGAGGATTATCCGGAACTGAAGAAAACTTATGACTGTATGGGTAATTACCTGCAAGTAACCAAAAATGGCGACATACCGATTGCTGTAGGTGCTATTGTAAATGCTTTCCGACCCGTGCTAAAGATCACAAATGCAGACTACAAACAGTTGCAGTCTGTAGCAGCAAATACGCCAAAAATAATGAATATCAATGTACCGGCTATTGTGGTTCCTGCCGATAGCATTAAGGCTGTTTCAGTTAAGAAGCCCGATACGGTTATAGTGCCCACGCCATATGTTAAACCACCTGTTGCTAAGATAGATAAACTAATAGTAGCACGTAGTAAGTTAGTAACGTTGCTAACTCGTCCCGCCGTTGAACTTACTCCTGTAAAAAATACATCTTCGCTTCCTCCGCCTGTCATAGAGTTTGTATTTGAACGCCCTGCGCCGGATAAGGTCACTTTGCTTAAATTAGCAAAGCTGGTATCGCTTACTGCTCATGTTATTGGGGTGCCTGAACTAAAACCAATTGATCCCGGAAAACCATTACCTCTTCCGGTTATCGAGGAGCCTCCCATACCCCGTGTTACAGACAAGATCACACGTATTGTTCCTGCTTCACGGGTTGCGATCAATGTTCCACTTCGCACTCCTGTTAGTATCAAGATCAAGGCTATTGTTCCCGGCCCTTCATTACCTCTTCCGGTTGATGAGGAACCCGTCATTACCTGGAAACCAGAAAAGATAGCAAAACTAAAATTGGCACGGCTCGAGGTAATGAACTCTTCTTTCGTAGTGCAGGTACGCAATCTTGTGGAGCGCCCCGTTCCGCCACCACCCATTTATAAGCCCAAAGAAACTCCTGTGCTTACGGCTCCGCCACCGGTGGTAGTAGCACCTAAGCCTCCTAAACCCGGCAAACCTGTTAAAACTGCAGCCCCTCCTGAAAAGAAAAGGGAATATAAAGTAGAAACAGAAGATGCACTTGAGACTACTGTAGAGGTGCTATTCACCAATGGCCAGGGGAAATATTACAACAGTACACCACAGGTTCTGCTACTCGATCCTGCGAATAAGGCTGTAGTTAAAAAGTTCTATCGTACAGTTGACGAACATGGTAATCCTGATTTGCAGACCGAGATCCCTGTTGGGGTCTATGATCTTACATTTGCTTCAAAGCGTGATTTTGTCTTGCCGAATGTCCGTATTGAGAAGAATAAAAAAAATAAGATAACGGTTGTGGTCAAGCCTACCAGTCTGGGATTCCAATACCAGGATGCCCCAGGTAGACCAATGACTGAATTTACAGCGACGGTCATTGAGCGTAATAAGCCCCAGGGTGGCAGGGTAGAACAGCAAAAATGCACACAGGCTATGAAGTATGAGCAGGGTAATTATCACATAGTTATCAATACTTTCCCTGAATCGATAAGGAATACAGATATTGAGTTTGATGATGAAACAATTATCAAAATATTACAGCCCGGGTTTGCAAAATTCACTTCTACTGGCAAGATTACTTCCGTTGCTTTCCATAAGCGCGATGGCGATAAATTTGTTTACTATAAAACCTTCGACCTTACAGACCCGCGTTATCAGCATCTGGCTATACAGCCTGGTGAATACCAGGTCCATTATCAGAAAGGGCCAGTTAAATCTTCAGCAGCACAAAAGGTAGTCTCGTTCGTTATTAAAGCTACACAACTTACCGAAGTAATTATCGACTGACAATGGAAAATATTGTTATTTCACATATCCAGCATACAGCACCTCAATACCAACAGGTGATGGAATTGCGAGATGAAATATTGCGCAAACCACTCGGCCTTTCTATTAAGAATGATGATAACAGCAGAGATCTGATAGATACGATCTTTATTGCTGAGTATAACGGTAAAGTGATCGGATGCCTTCTTGTACACCCTCTGGAAGACAGCAAGGTTCAGCTTAGAGCCATGGCCGTTTATAACGAATGGCAGGGCCAGAGTATTGGCAAACGATTGGTGTTAGCCGCAGAAGCATACATAATTGAGCAAGCATATAGTTGCATCATATTGCATGCACGTAAAGTAGCACTTGGCTTTTACCTTGGACTTGGTTATACCATAGCCGGCGATGAGTTTACCGAAGTAGGCATTCCTCATTTTATGATGGAAAAATCTTTAAAAGATCACCGGTAAGTTGTGCGCTTTGTGATAATCTATAATCGGCTGGTAAGGCCCGAATTTATGTTGTAGCTCCGAGAAAGTATCCACGTAAGGGCCTGTACCATAATCTATAGGTTTTACCTTAATGTTCGGGTAATCCACTATTGTTTTGTCTCTTTTCTCAGGTCTTGGATGTATCCTGTCATCATTAATGAACGCTGACACATCAATAGCCTGCTCATCGGTCAGAAATGGTTTATACCAGAATGCTTTTTTATCGGGCATATTAGCTTTTACAAACCGCGCGTCTTTAAGCACCCTATGGGGACTAGATCCTTTTTGGTATGCTTTAGGTCCCCATAGTGGAGGATAAGTATAGGTAATGGAATCAGCATTCCATTGACCTTGCCCGTCTTTACCGTGGCAACTGCTGCAATGCTCCGCAAATATCAATGCTCCTTTCAGAGGGTCTGCCGGCCTGATTGGATATACTAACTCAATGGCTTCATAGCCTTTCACTTCTTTTCCAACCGGTACGTTCGACCCAACCCATTTGATATACGAAGCTATTGCCACTATTTCTTTACTGTCTAATGGCATCGGGATGCCATTGTGCGGGCGCTCAATACAGTTATTTATGCGCTCCGGTATGGTCAATATCTGGTTCTCCCTGCCCCTGAACTGAGGATAGCGGGCATGGGTGCTGAAAAAATTGAATGCGTATGGGCGCGTACCCGCATCCAGGTGGCAATTTGTACAGTTCATCTTGTTGCCCAGGTAATGGCCTACAATACCATCCGGCCCAATGTATTTAGCAGTATTTACTACCAGTTCACGTCCATAACGAACCATGTCGCCAAACTGGTCATGGGGTATCATACTGGTATCAGGTGGTGTAAATAATGCTGCACTGTCAACACGATTTACGATGCCGTTTACAGGCTTGGTATCTGTATTGTTACATGCATGGATGCCAATCATAACAGGCATTACTAATGAAAGAATGATTTTAAGGTTATGGTTATTCATTGGGTAAAGGCTTTTAGCAATATTTTCAGGGGACAGGGCATCCTAAAATTGATAAGTCGGGTAGGTAAAAATACTACTCAAAATGCTTAACACAAAAAAAACGCTATGTTTTTCCCAATTTTAGGACGTATCCCCGTTATTACCCAATTTTCAGGAAACAAGAACAGAGAACTTATAACAAAAAAATTTCTTTAACCTTTTAGTTATTTTTTATGGTTTTATTTTGTTAAATTTACTGTTCCCTAACCTTATTTTCATAAATTCAGTACTTGTTTTCGATTTTTATTAACACTCAATGCACATACGGGTATTGAGCGTTAATAGTGATGACGACAGTATTTTTTAGCTGTAATTATGAATATAGTTAGTAGATAATTACAGAATTTGAAAACACAGACTGGCTAAGGGTTTTAAAAGATGTAATTGACTAAGAAATTGTTAGAAAAGAATAAAAAACATAAAGTTATTTCCATTGTTTCAAAAATTTAAATGAGTCTTTATGAACCGTTTTTACTTATTAAAACCAATAGCACTTTTGATAGTTTTATTGGGATGGAGTGCAGGCGCTTTCGCAGTACCTATCACGTATAATTACACTGGTGGGCCGTCAATTCCTACCTACACTGTTGCAGCGGGTGTTTTTTCTGTAACTGTTGATATGCAAGGTGGCAGAGGTGGTGATGGCAACTGTTCTGGCATTGGTGGTGGTGGTGGTCGTCTGCAGTGTAGTTTAGCAGTTACTCCCGGTCAGGTTTTATATATGATCGTTGGTGGCCGCGGACAAAATTACGGAGGCTGTTGCGGTACATCATGGCCCGGTGGCTATAACGGCGGAGGTAGTGGTTACCAGTATGGCGGTGGAGGAGGCGGGGCTTCTGATATTCGTATCAATGGTACTGCATTAAGTGACCGTGTTTTGGTCGCTGGTGGCGGTGGTGGCGGCGGTTATAACTGCTGTAGTGCCAACGGTGGTGCTGGTGGTGGCCTTACAGGCGCAAGTGCTTCCGGTGGTTGTGGCACTACTGGTGGTGGCGGCTCACAGTCTGCGGTTGGTTCTGGTGGAACCGGTGGTGGTCTGGGACAGGGTTCGTCAATGACCACTTATGGTGATGGCGGCGGTGGCGGCGGTTACTATGGTGGTGGCGCTGGTCAGTATTCTGGTGGCGGCGGCGGTTCTTCATATGTTTCTGCTAATGCAACAAGCGTTACACATACGCCTGGTTACAATACATCAGGTAATGGTATCATTATCATCGATCCTATTTGTACACCTCCTTCAGCAGGTACAGGTCTGGCAGGTCCAAATCTAATATGTGGCGGTCCTTCTTTCGTTCCTTATGCTACTACCGGCACAAGCACAGGTGGTACCTGGACTACTAATAATCCAATTGTTGCTACTATATCTAATACTGGTGTTGCAAACTTTACCGGTACTGCGGGTGTTGTTACATTTAGCTACCCTATGGTTTTCAGTTGTGGTTCAGCTAACCCTACTATTACAGTTACGGTTAATCCTACTCCTCCGGCTATCGGTGGCCCTTCTACTGCCTGTACAGGTAATAATATTACCTTAACCAACGGTTTTACAGGTACCTGGAGTACATGTAATCCTTTTATTGCTACAGTAGGCTCAGCCTCAGGTGTAGTTACAGGTGTTTCCGCCGGTACTACTTGTATCAGTTTTACCTCTACTGCAGGTTGCTCTACATTCAAGACGGTAACTGTTAATCCTACTCCGGTAGGTATTGGTGGTACTCCTACAGTTTGTTTAAACGGAACTACAACACTCACTAATGCTACCCCGGGTGGTACCTGGTCTTCTACAAATATTATTAACGCCCCTATTTCTCCTGCCGGCGTAGTGTCTGGTAATGGATTAGGTGCATATACTATCTCTTATACCTTGGGTACAGGTTGCTATGCGGCTCGTGGAGTTACAGTTAATCCATTGCCAAACGTCAATAATGTACTCGGTGGTGGTAGCTATTGCCTTGGCGGTACTGGTGCAAACATTGGAATTGATGCTACACAAACAGGTGTAAGTTATCAGTTATATACTGCAGGCACTACTTACGGCTCACCTTTTGCCGGTACAGGCAGCGCTATGTCCTTCGGTTCATTCACTCCTGCGGGGGTGTACACCGTTGAGGCTACATATACGGCTACAGGTTGCGAAAGCGATATGAGTGGTTCTGCTACAGTTAATATCGATCCGCTACCTACACAATATACACTCACTGTTACAGGTGGGGGCACTATCTGTGCGGGTGGTACAGGAGTAGATCTTATACTCAGCAGTTCTGATTTAGGACATGAATACCAGTTATATAATGGCGGTGTCGCTGTTGGTAGCCCTGAGTTTGGTTCAGGTAGCCCGATTAACTTTGGTACTTTCACCACACCAGGCACATATACAGTAATAGCTACTAATATAGGTACTACATGTACCAATACAATGCTTGGTGCTCCTGTATTAACAGTAAATGCATTGCCTGCAGTATTTAATGTTACAGGCGGTGGCAATTATTGCCAGGGTGGCGTAGGTGTGCATATAGGTCTTAATTTCTCAAGCCCTGGCATTTCTTACCAGCTTTATGATGGTATGACTCCTATTGGCCCGGCTTTAGCAGGTTCCAGCTCACCTATCGACTTCGGTCTTATCACCAACGCAAGTAGCTATACAGTTATCGCTACCAACACAATCACTGGATGTACTAATAATATGGCAGGTAGCGCTACAGTCGTTATCGATCCACTACCTACTTCTGCTTTGCATAATGTTACAGGTTCGGGTAACTATTGCGCGGGCGATTCAGGTGTACATATATATATGTCACTTTCTGATCTCGGCATCAACTACCAGTTATATCATACAGGTATACCTGTAGGTATGCCGGTACCGGGTAATAACGGCATACTCGATATGGGCCTGCAGACTCTTGCAGGTACATATACTGTAGTTGGTACAAATGTATTTACCGGTTGTGTGAACAATATGACAGGCAGTGCTACTATCGGTATCAACCCATTACCTGCTGTTTATACATTGTCTTCAGGTGCCGGCAGTTATTGCTCAGGTGCTTCTGGCCTCAACGTAGTGTTACCTTCTTCACAGCTTGGTGTTAATTACCAGCTTATGCTTGGTGCTTCACCTGTTGGTGCTGCGCTTACCGGTACCGGTTCTGCACTAAATTTCGGCTTGCAGACCGCTGCAGGTACTTATACTGCTGTTGCTACTAACAATGTTACCAATTGCATCAGTGTTATGAACAGTGCTGCAATATCTATTAATTCTTTACCAGCTCAGTACAATGTTACCGGTGGTGGTTTCTATTGCTCAGGCAGCACCATCCCTCACGTAGGCATAGGCTTCTCCAGCATTGGCGTTAGCTACCAGCTATACCGTGGCATTACTCCTGTAGGCGCAGCACTTTTAGGCTCCAGCTCTAGTCTCGATTTCGGTGCTCAGGCTACTCCCGGTGTGTATAGTGTTGTTGGTACAAATGTTACTACCGGCTGCCAGAACAACATGTTGAATACAGTGACCATCACTATCGCTTCTCCGCCGGTTTCCTATATTTTAACTGCAAGCGGCAGCAGCTATTGTAATGGTGATGCAGGTATAGATATGCAGCTTAGCAACTCTGATATGGATGTCAGCTACCAGTTATACTATAGTGGTATTCCGGTAGGTTCGCCTCTTGCAGGCGCAGCCGGTATGCTCGATTTTGGCTTCCAGACAGCTCCGGGTGTTTATTACATCATCGCTACCGACGATATATCAGGCTGTGTCAGCAATATGCTTGGTTCAGCTCCTGTAGTAGTTAATCCGCTGCCACCTGTTTATACAGTAACAGGCGGAGGTACAGCTTGTGCAGGTGCTTCTGCAGTTCATGTTGGCCTTACCGGTTCTAACCTGGGTATAAATTATCAGTTATACATCAATGGCACTCCGGCAGGCTCACCAATGCCGGGTACAGGCGTAGCACTCGATTTCGGTGTGCAGACTGTAGGAGGTACTTACACTGTTTCTGCTGCTAACTCAATAACTACATGCCAATCTATGATGAATGGCAGTGCAAATATCATTATTAATCCAGCCCCTCCTGCTTATGCAGTTACAGGAGGTGGTGCATATTGCACTGGCGGCACCGGCTTCCCCGTTGGTCTCGCAGGTTCTGATGCAGGTATCAGCTACCAACTTTATAATGGTGCTTCACCGGTTGGTGCTTCTATCACTGGTACAGGCCTTTCTATCAACTATGGTATACAGTCTGTTGCAGGTACCTATACCGTACTTGCTACTAATATGGGTACTGGTTGTAATAGCAATATGACAGGTTCAGCTCCTATTGTTGTTAATCCACTTCCTGCTTCTTATACTGTCTTTGGTGGAGGTACTTTTTGTGCAGGTGGCGCAGGTGCACATGTTCAGCTCAATAATTCTAATGTAGGTATCAACTATCAGCTATATAATGGTGCTTCTCCTGTAGGTTCATTGATCTCGGGTACAGGTACCGTTATGGATTTCGGTCCTCAGGCTACTTCAGGTACTTATACCATTAAAGGTATTGATGCATCAACCGGTTGCACAAGCAATATGCTTACATCCGTTGTAGTTACTGTTAAACCGGCTCCGGCCACGCATTTCCTTTCCGGCGGTGGCAGTTATTGCTCTGGTGGTTCAGGCGTTGCTATCGGTCTCGACAATTCAGACTGGGGTATAAGCTATCAGTTGTATAATGGTACGTCACCTGTAGGTGCTGCTATCAGCGGGGCAGGCATCCCTGTTAGCTTCGGCTTGCAGACTGCTGCAGGTTCTTATTCTGTTATCGCTACAGATCTCGTAAATGCTTGTACCAGCAATATGGGTGGCTTTGCATCAGTTACAGTTACCCCTTCAGTTGTACCATCAGTTACCATCGCCACTCTGGCAGGTGATACTATGTGCAATGGTGCCGTGACTACACTATATGCAATGCCTGTATTCGGTGGTTCTTCTCCTTCATATGCATGGAAGGTAAATGGTACGCTCGTTAGCACTGCGATCTCTTATAGCTATGTACCGGTTAACGGTGACCTGGTTACAGCTACCCTCACCAGCAGTGCAGCTTGTGCATCGCCTGTTTCTTCTGTCAGCAACTCTATAGTTATGACAGTAAGGCCTTATGTGATCCCTGCTGTCAGCATCACTGCAGCTCCGGGCAACCAGGTATGTATCGGTACTCCCGTTACACTCAATGCTACTTCAGTACATGGTGGTTCAGCTCCGGTTTACAGGTGGCTCAAAAACAGCGTTTTTGTAAACGTAGGTTCCAGCTACACATATACTCCTGCTAATGGAGACATCTTCATTGCCCTGCTCGAAAGCAACTATGAATGTCGTCTCACTGATACGGTTTATAGCAACAACATATCTATGGTCGTTGATGAGCCTACTATACCTACTGTCAGCATATCCGCTGATCCGGGTACAAGTGTGGGTATTGGCCAGAAAGTTACGCTTACGGCACTCGCTGTCAATGCAGGCTCAAACCCCTCATACCAGTGGTACCTAAATGGTTCTGCTCTTGCAGGAGAAACAAATCCTGAATATGTAAACTATGGCTTTGCTGATATGGATTCGGTAAGTTGTGTGGTTACAACCGGTGGTGCATGTGCGGCTGTTAGCAGCTTCAACTCTGCTACCATCAGGGTTAGGGCTCTAGGTGTTAAGAATGTTACTAATACCGGCAGCGATATTCGCGTAATGCCAAACCCTAACAAGGGTACATTCACCATCAAAGGTTCACTTGGTACTGCAGCCGATGCTGATGTAACTATCGAGATCACTAATATGCTTGGTCAGGTTGTTTACAACAACAAGGTTACTGCCGCACAGGGTAATATCAATGAGCGCATACAGCTTAACAATAACATGGCAAGCGGTATGTATATACTCAACCTTCGTTCTGGTAACGACAATACAGTATTCCACATTGTCATCGAACAATAGTAGATTGCATTATATTCAAAGCAAAGTGGCTGCCATCGGCAGCCACTTTTTTTATGATTCAACTTGCAAAATTCGTTATTCAACATCTCCCTAAGCAATGCGTTAATGGATCACACATAATATGCTCATTTGGTCTCATATCAGTGCTATTTGTAGGATCCTTCGGTTTCATCAATACTAGCCATCTCATCCCCTTTTTAACCAATGGGAAAGGGTTAATTGTATGCATAATAATAAGAATCCGACATACATTAATAACGAAAAAACTTTACAAAAACAAATAAAAAACTTGCAACGGAGAAAAAAATAAAAAAGTTAATTGGAAAATTTGTTTTTTAAGAAATATCACCTATTTTGCATAGCTAAAGTCTGTTAAAAAAAGATAACGTTTCTGTTAAAATTGTTGTGGATTATTAACTATACACTGATTTTTTTATAAAAGTTTTTAAAAACCTAATGGTATGAAAAAATTTTACCTCTTCCTTCTGCTTTGCTGCGTCAATGTTGTAGCCCGTGCGCAGTCTCCCTATTGTGCTGTTTCATACGGTAATCCAGGCGGAGCATGCTCCTCGTTTGGTATGTTTATCAACTCATTTACGTTGGTGGGTGCGGTTGGTAGCATTAATGAAGTTGCAGGTACAGTACCCTGTAATAACACTGGGTACCTCAACCGTACATCACAATCTACTACGTTGTACAAGGGGCTAACTTATTCTGCTTCATTAGGTATTACAGGTGGTAACCCCTGTTTTGCACAGGCATGGATTGATTTCAACAACAATAATACTTACGAGACGTCTGAAACTGTTGGGTTTCAGCACAGCCAGTTCACGGGTACAACTACTTTTAACATAGTTATACCGGGAAGTGTACCTAGCACTACAACCCGTCTTAGGGTTGCTACTGCTTACTATAGCGGTGTCTCTACTCCGCTTGTGCCATGCCCAACTTATACTTATGGTGAAACACGTGAGTACACAGTGGTGATAACCAATCCTCCGCCAAGCGCTACAGTTGCACCTAATCCGCTCAACTTTGGCAACATAGTTGTTGGCGATTCTTCTATTGTAAGGTCTTTCTATATCACTGCATCTTATTTATCTACGCCGACAGGTACCATTACTTGTACGCCTACATCTAATCCTCCGTCTGGCGGCACACCTTCTGATTTCTGGATATCAAAAGATAACTTCACTTTTGTTCAGGGACCGCTTGATATCGCTTTTACAGGTTCTGCGCTTGCATGTAGTGTATATGTTAAGTTCAAACCTACATCATATTCTTCTTACTCAGGCAGTTGTACAGTAACCGGTGGTGGTATTGGTACTCCTCCTGTTGAAATATTTAATGGAATAGGTGTATTCCCTTGCTCAGGTACACCTACTGCAGGAACTGCAGCTATTTCACCTTCATCAGGTGGTAATTCTACTCCTTTCACATTAAGTGTTTCCGGTTTCAGCACAGGTGGTGGTCTTACATTCCAGTGGCAGTCATCAGCTTACAGCACATTTGGCTTCACCGATATCCCCGGTGCTACTACTACAAGTTTTGGTTTCACTGGCATATCTTCTAATATGTATTACCGTTGTGTGGTTTCATGCCCATACAGCGGCCTGTCGGCTACAACAACTGCAGTAGCTGCTACATGGGTTGTAGGTCCTCCATCCTGCGTTGTTACTTCTACTGGTGATCCGTTCTGCTGTTACTATACATTGGTGAGCAGTGCAGGTCAGCCATTTGTTGTTACAGGCGAGGCAGGTACCAGCATCAGCGATGTTGCACCGGGTGCCAGTGGCACGCGCTATTTTGATTATGCTGCTACTAAAGGATTGACCCTGAATATGGGTAAGACCTACACTCCTGGCGCGCATATATTCAGTTATAGCAACCAGCAGAGTTTGCAAATGTGGATCGACTTTAACAGCGATGGTATTTTCTCTACTTCAGAAAGTGTAGGTGGCGGTAACGTTGGTTGCTGTAGCTCTACGCTTGATGCACCACTTACTATACCGGGTGGTCTTACTCCTGGACTCAAAAGAATGAGAGCTACTGTAGCGTATAACTGCTGCGGTGCACCTCAGTATCCTTCTTATCCTTCTATCAACCCTTGCGGTGGAGCATATTATCAGGAAGCTCGTGACTATTATGTGAATCTGCAATATCCTGCCTGCTCCGGTGCTCCCGTACTTGACCCTGGTGCAGATACAATAATTTCTGACAGGCTGGTTGGTTGTACTCCTTATACTGCAAACCTCCTTTATTTTACTTCAGTAACTTCATCTAACCTTACATATCAGTGGCAGTCTTCACCAAATAACTCTACATGGACTAATATAGCAGGTGCTACTACTATTTATTACCCTGCTACTGTTGCTGCAAGCACATACTACAGGGTTCAGGTGAAATGCGGTGCTAACAGTTCGTTTACGCCAAGTAAGTTAATTACGTTGTATGCTCCTCCGTCACCAATAGCTGGTAGTGGTACTGTATGTACAGCAAATCCTGTTACTATGACATCTACCCCAACAGGTGGTACATGGACAAGCAGTAATGCAGTAGTTGCAGTTGCAAACATTACTTCAGGTCTTGTTACCGGTGTCAATCCTGGTCTTGCCACAATTACTTATACTGCTCTTACCGGTTGTAGCGCATATAAATCAGTTACGGTAAATACATCTCCTCAGCCAATAACAGGCTCTACTAATGTTTGTCAGGCTGGTACTACTACGCTTGCCAATGTTACTACAGGTGGCGTTTGGTCAAGTAGCAATATTACTGCTGCAACAGTCGTACCTTCTACAGGTGTGGTTACGGGCGGTACTGCAGGTATTCCGGTAGATATATTATATACCATGCCAAACACGTGCTTTGTTACATATCCAATGACAGTTAATCCGCCGCCTTCAGCTATCACAGGTAATCCTGTTGTCTGCGTTGGTAGCACTACTCAGTTATCTGATGCAGTTACAGGTGGTACATGGTCAAGCAGTAATAGTTCTGTAGCTTCAGTAGTTGCTGCTACCGGTCTTGTTACTGGTGTCAGCACAGGTGGATCTCCTGTCATTACTTATACCTCGGCTTTAGGTTGTTATACTACACAGGCTATTACAGTAAATGCATTACCTGCGCCAATAACTGGCGTGTCAAATATATGTGTTGGTGCAACATCTCCACTTACTGGCTCTGGTGCCGGTACCTGGGCTAGTGCTAACTCTTCTATTGCTTCTGTAACAAGTGGTGGTGTTATCACTGGCGTTGCTTCTGGTTATACAGATATTTGCTTCACATCAAATACTACAGGTTGCAGTGTTTGCAAGACTACTACAGTTAATCTGCTTCCTCCGGTATACGCTGTATCTGGTGGTGGTGGTTATTGCGTAGGAGGTACTGGTGTCCATATCGGTATTACTAATTCTACTACAGGTATCAATTACGAACTATCTGGTCCTGGTGGTCCTTGGACAATGCCGGGTACAGGTACAGGTCTTGATTTCGGTCTGTTTACTACTACAGGTTCTTATACAGTACAGGCTACAAATGCTACAACCACATGCCAAAGCAATATGACCGGCAGTGCCACTGTATTTATTAATCCATTACCTAATAATACTTACACCGTAACTGGTGGTGGTGTTTATTGTGGCGGCGGTTCAGGTGTTGTAGTAGGTGGCAGTAATTCAGAACTTGGCGTTAGCTATCAGCTTTGGCTCAACGGTACCACTCCTGTTGGCAGTGCTGTTGCTGGTACCGGG
>CAYZKL010000002.1:11181-15601 GCA_964478855.1 uncultured Flavipsychrobacter sp. | reverse complement strand
TTTTGGTCTCAAAACTATTGCAGGGATCTATACTGTAGTAGCAACTAATACAAGTACACTGTGTACCGCTAACCTGACAGGTAGTGCTACCGTTACAGTAAACACACCGCCTACTGCTTATGTATTAAGCATCGGTGCTAATTATTGTGCAGGTGGTTCTGGCGTTCCTGTTACACTTGCAAATTCTGATCTGGGTGTTAATTATCAATTATACAATGGTGTTACTCCAGTGGGCACACCAATGGCAGGTACAGGTGGTATGCTTAGTTTCGGTGCTATCACTACTCCTGGCAGTTATACTGTTATAGGTACTGATGCTACTCCTTGCTCTACTACAATGACAGGCGTTTCAAATATCGGTGTCAATCCGCTGCCTACTGTTTATGCAGTAACTGGCGGTGGTGCTTATTGTGCAGGTGGTACCGGTGTCCATGTAGGCCTCAATTATTCTGAAATAGGTACTGACTATGAATTATACTTAGGTGGAGTTCCTACCGGTAATGTTTTACCTGGTTCTAACTCAGGCCTGGATTTCGGTCTGGTAACAGGTACCGGTGTTTATACTGTTGTTGCTAAGTTCCCGGCTACCAGCTGCCAGATCAATATGACAGGAAGCGTTACTATTTCTATCAATCCGTTACCAACTGTGTTCAATGTTACAGGTGGCGGTGGCTATTGCATAGGTGCTGCAGGTTCGGTAATAGGAATCGATGGTTCTGAAACTGGCGTTGCTTATCAATTATACAGAGGAATGACACCGGTTGGTGGCCCTATACCTGGTACAGGTGCTCCGCTTTCTTTTGGCCCTCAGTCTGCCATAGGCAACTATACAGTCTATGCCATCAATACTGCTACTACTTGTGCTCGGGGTATGGCCGGTAGTGCTACAGTTATTATTAATACACTTCCAATTGCTTACATGGTATCTGGTGGTGGTAACTATTGCTCAGGCGGTTCAGGACTTCATGTTCTTTTAAACAATTCTCAGATCGGTGTTAATTATGAGCTGTACCTTAATGGTTCAGGTACTTTACTAACACTTCCTGGAGGCGGCGCACTTGATTTTGGCTTACAGACAGCTCCAGGTGTATATACTGTAGTGGGTACTAACGGCCCAGGTTGCTCAAGGACAATGAATGGTAGCGCTACTATCAATGTTTGGCCGCTCCCTGCTGTATATAATGTTACAGGTGGTGGTGACTACTGCGTAGGTGGCTCAGGTTATCATATCGGCCTTGCACTTTCCAGCATTGGTATCAACTATCAGTTGAAGAATGGTGTCACTAATGTAGGCACTCCACTTGCAGGTATTGGTTCTGCACTCGATTTCGGTATCAAAACAGCTGCCGGTAACTATACAGTTGTAGCTACCAACCCTGTTACTGGTTGCTCGCAGATCATGGGTAGCAGTGCTGCTATCGTTATCAATCCTTTGCCTACTGTTTATACAGTTACAGGTGGCGGTGCTTATTGCACAGGCGATACTGGCGTACATGTATTCTTAAGCAATGCCGAAACAGGTGTTGATTATGCGCTGTGGAACGGTACAACTCTGGTAAATACAGTACCAGGTATATCTGGCTTGCCATTGGATTTCGGCTTACAAACAGCTGCCGGTACATATACTGTTAAGGCACACGATGTAACTACTACTTGCAACAGCAACATGGTGTCTAGCGCTAACGTTGTAGTTAATCCGTTACCGGTTGCATACAATGTAACAGGCGGTGGTAACTATTGTACAGGTGGTACAGGTGTTCATGTAATGATGAGCAACTCTAATACCGGCGTTGATTATACACTCAACTACCTTGGTTCTCCAATTGCTACTTTCTCTGGAACTGGTGCTCCGCTCGATTTTGGTCTGCAGACAGGCGCAGGTACCTATACTGTAGATGCTGTTAATAACACAACTACTTGCGTAAATACTATGTCAGGTATGGCTACTATCGGTATCGACCTTCCGGTTATGCCTTCAGTTTCTTTCACTCCTGATACAGAAACAGTTTGTGGTATCAATCCTACAATGTTCGTTGCTACTCCGGTTAATGGTGGTTCTTCACCTTCATACGATTGGTATGTGAATAGTGTACTCGTAGGTTCAGGTAGTGCTTACAGCTATACTGTTACAAATGGTGATACCGTTAAGGCTATCCTTACAAGTAATGCTTACTGCGTATCTCCTGCAACAGCAGAGTATGAGCATATTATAACTGCTAATGCCGGTGTAACTCCTGCTGTAACTATTACAAGAACAGGTACTGCTACACTTTGTGCTGCTAACCCTTCTGTAACATTCAGCATTGCTACCAGCATCGGTCAGGGCCCTACTCCTACTTATTCATGGTTGAAGAATGGTATTCCTGTAAGTTCAGCTACTTCGTTTACTTACAACGCTGTTAATGGTGATGTGGTATTCCTGTTGATGAACAGCAGCGACGAGTGCCGTACTGCAAACACAGTATTCAGCCCTAACGCTACACTTATAGTTAATGAGCCTGTTACTCCTGTATTTGAAATATCTGCAAATCCGGGTGGCGCTATACTGCCTAACCAGAGCATAACTTATACTGCAGCTGTTACACAGGGTGCAAGCGGAGCTACTTATCAGTGGAAAAAGAATGGTGCTAACATTGCAGGTGCTAATGCTGCTACATACACTACCTCTTCGCTCGTTAATGGAGACATATTGTATTGTGCAGTTACAAGCAACAACACTTGCGGTTCTATAACTGTTACACATTCATTGCTCATCAATGTTTATGACAACGTAGGTGTTAAACAGGTTACTTCTGCAAGTGATGTGAAACTGGTTCCTAACCCGAACAAGGGTACATTCACTCTGAAGGGTTCATTAGGTACAGTTAACGATGAAGAGGTAGCTATCGAAGTGACAAATATGCTTGGACAAGTTGTATATAGCAACAAGCACACAGCACAAAATGGCACTATCGATCAGCAGATCAGGCTCAGCAATACACTTGCTAATGGCATGTATATCCTGAATCTTCGTTCTGGATCTGAAACAACTACTTTCCACTTCGTTATCGAACAATAGTAGTCACAAATAATTATTACAAAATAGCTCCGGATTATCCGGGGCTATTTTTTTTGCCATAAAAAAACCTGCGGTAAAGCAGGTTTTGGTGTATTTGTATTCTTAGGTATTAATGAGCTTCCAGCCAGTTGCCGCCAATACCAGTTTCTACATTGGTCGGCACATCATTTGGCAACTTCATAGCATGTTCCATGCACTCCTTGATCAGAACGGTGACTTTATCTTCTTCTCCGGTAGGCACATCAAACACAAGTTCATCATGCACCTGTAAAATCATTTTAGTAGCGAAATTTTGACTTTTTAGTTCGCGATGGATAGTGATCATGGCCAGCTTGATCATGTCGGCTGCAGTGCCCTGTATGGGCATGTTTATAGCATTTCGCTCTGCATATCCTCTCACCGTGAAGTTGGCTGAGTAAATGTCCCTTAGCCAGCGCTTACGGCCCATTACGGTTTCAGCATAACCGTGTTCTTTTGCCATGTTCACGGACCGGTCCATATATTGCTTTATGGCTGGGTATTGTGTAAAGTAATTATCTATGATCGATTTTGCTTCCGTTCTGCTCACGCCTATATTCTCAGCGAGGCCGAATGCGGACTGACCGTATATGATCCCGAAATTCACAGCTTTGGCTGCCCGGCGCATATCCTTGGTCACATCTGCTTCCGGGACCCCATATACTTTTGCAGCAGTAGCAGTATGTATATCTTTATTCTCCTTAAATGCGCTGATCATTGCATCATCTCCGCTTATAGCTGCTACTATTCGTAATTCTATTTGCGAATAATCGGCAGAGATGATACGGTGATTGGAGTCTCGTGCTATAAATGCTTTGCGTATCTCTCTTCCTCTTTCTGTGCGTATTGGTATGTTCTGCAGGTTTGGATTATTGCTGCTTAGTCTTCCTGTTACTGCCACTGCCTGGTTATAGCTTGTATGCAATCTTCCCGTTCTTGGATTGATAAGCCCGGGTAATGAATCTACATAAGTGCTCTTCAGCTTGGTGAGCTCACGGTAGGCAAGTATATCTTCTACTACCTGGTGCTTATGTCGTAGCTTTTGCAGAATATCTTCTCCTGTAGCGTATTGGCCGGTCTTGGTCTTCTTCTGCCCGGCATCTATCTTCATTACTTCAAATAGTATCTCTCCCAGTTGTTTCGGTGATCCTATATTGAATTTTATTCCGGCATGGCCGTATACATTTTCCTCTGCCTTGCGTATATCTAACTCCAGCTCTTTTGAATACTGGTGCAGAAAATCGACATCAAGGTTCACCCCTTCATATTCCATCCCTATCAATACCGGCACAAGAGGATTCTCTATTACTTCAAAGACCTTGCTTACTTCATTGGTAACAAGCA
>CAYZKL010000002.1:0-11171 GCA_964478855.1 uncultured Flavipsychrobacter sp. | reverse complement strand
AGGTCACATCAGCATCTTCAGCGGCATATTCCTTTACTTGCTCTACAGGTACAGAGCGCATAGTCTGCTGCCCCTTTCCTTTTTTGCCGATCAATGTTTCTATAGATACTGGCAGGTAGTTAAGGTATTTGATACTCAGCATATCCATGCTGCGCTTACCATCAGGGTCTACAACATAATGCGCAAGCATTGTATCATAGATAGCTCCTTTTAACTCATATCCATACCATTTCAGTATCAGCATATCATACTTGATATTCTGCCCCACCCATAATATCGATGTATCCTCAAACAGGGGTTTGAACTTATTAAGTATAGCAATTACCTGCTCCTTTTCTGATGGTACTGATACATAGTAGCCCGTACCTTTCTCAAACGAAAAGCTCATCCCAACCATATCAGCAAGGTTAGCATCTATATCTGTCGTTTCAGTATCAAAAGCTATCTCTTTATGTGTTGTAAGTAGTTGTATCAGGTTAGCTATCTCGTCATCAGTACTTACCAGGTGATAAGTATGAGGCGTGGTTTCTATTGTGGCAAGGTCTGCTGCAGGTATTGGTTCTTCACCGGAAGTATCTGCGGGAGTAATAAGTTCGGTTGTAGCTGCAGGCACAGTTGCAGGATTATATTTTTGTGGCAATGCATTTCCAAACAGGTCGCGCGATACATTCTGTGCAGGTACTCCGTTACCGTCTTCGCCAAACAAGCGCTTGCTCAATGCGCGGAATTCCAGCTCATTGAATATTTCTTTGAGTACTTCTGTATTCCTGTCTTTAACCCGAAAGTCCTCATCATGGAAAGGCACAGGTACATTAGTGATAATGGTAGCCAGCTTTTTCGACATGATCGCTTGCTCCCTGCCATTGCGCACTTTTTCGCCTACGGCACCCTTTATGTTATCTGCATTAGCAAGTATGTTCTCCAGGTTATCATATTCCGCCAATAGTTTAGCTGCGGTCTTTTCACCAATACCGGCAATACCTGGTATATTGTCCACAGCATCACCCATCATGCCCAGCAGGTCTATTACCTGGTCTACTCGCTTAATGCCCCATTTTGCACACACTTCCTGCTCTCCTATTATTTCCGGTCTGTCGCCCGATACCGGCTTATAAATAAATACCTTTTCACGCACTATCTGGCCATAATCTTTATCCGGCGTTACCATGTAAACTGTATAACCCAAGTCTGCTGCTTCCAGCGCCAGACTACCTATTATATCATCAGCCTCAAAGCCGTCCAATTCCAGGCAGGGTAGGTTAAAGCCCTTTACTATTCGCTTGATGTCCGGTATTGCTATAGAAAGATCTTCAGGCGTTTCCTGCCTGTTCGCCTTGTACGCAGCAAAATCAGTGTGGCGCTCTGTGGGTGCCGAGGTGTCAAATACTACTGCAAGGTGGGTTGGCTTTTCTTTATTGATCAGGTCCAGCAGTGTTGATGTAAAGCCAAACTGGGCGTTTGTATTCTTTCCCTTGGTTGTCAGTCGCGGACTTCTTATCAATGCATAATAGGCACGGAATATCAGTGCCATAGCATCCAGCAGGAATAATTTTTTTTCAGGCATAATGCATGGTATTTATTAAAGCAATAAAAGCGTGATCATAAGATCAGGCAAGGTCTATTTCTGTATTGTCACCTATGTTCAGGCTTTGGCTCAGGCCGCGAACATAAGCATCATTACCTATGATAGATGAATTGAGTACTACTTGCTGCAGTTCTGCATAAGAACCGATGATAGAGTCTTTTACGATCGACGATTCCATTTTAGTGTATTCGCCGATGGTTACGTTAGGGCCGATAATGCAATGCCTGATCTGGCAGCCTTCTGCTATGTTCACCGGGTGAATTATTACAGTATCATCAAATGATAAATCCTTTTGCTTTTCAGGATGTTCATCTTCCATCTGTTTTAGCAGTATGGCATTGGTAGATAGCAAGGTTTCTTTTTTGCCGCAGTCAAACCAGTTATTTACACGGAACGCCTGAAGTGGTATTCCCTCTTCTATCATGTGCTGCAAGGCGTTGGTAAAATGATATTCGCCATTTTCATCCGCTCTGTCATTCATGTGCCTGTTAAGTGCGGCATACATGGCGGCTGTTTCCTTAATATAGTAGATGCCTACTATTGCCATATTCGATTTTGGTATCAATGGCTTTTCTACCATCTTTACCACCATATCCTTATCATTCAGTTCTGCCACACCAAAACCACGGGGATCATCCACTTTGCGCACACCTATCTGAGATATTTTACTGTTGAGTACATCCTTTACGTTGTAGTCACAAACAGTATCGCCCAGCACTATCATCACTTCATCATCTTGCACCGCATTCTGTGTTAGCCATATAGCGTGGCCGGTTCCTCGCCTGTCGTTTTGTGTCACAAAAGTGCAGGTAAGTTGTGGGTAAGTCTTATCAATATAACGTTGTATTTTTTCACCCAGGTAACCGATAACAAAAACGAATTCTGTTACACCTGCTTCAATAAGCTGATCGACAATTACGCCTAAAATGGTTTTACCGGCGATAGGGATCAAGGCCTTAGGTTGTGTATAAGTAAGCGGGCGTAACTTGGTGCCGGCTCCTGCAACAGGAATAATAGCTTTCACAATAAAGAAATTGAATGGTAAATGTACAAATTAATGGGATTTAAGGGCATGCGGAAATCAAGTGATAACATTACTTTGTAACCTGGTCTGTTACCATTTTACCGTATTCAGTATCTATTGCTTCCCATAGTTCTATTTTATTACCATCAGGATCCATTATGTGTGCGAATTTGCCATACTCATATACCAGCATTTCCCCTATTTGTTCTATTCCCTCTTTTTTTAGTTCAATCAGTAACCATTCCAGGTTTTCTACCCTTAGATTGATCATGAACTCCTTCACAGAAGGTTCAAAATATTTGTTGTCTTTCGAAAAGGTACTCCACACCGAATATCCCTTTTTCTCCGGTTCATCAGCGTGTCTCCATTCAAATGAGGTGCCATAATCATCAGTATTGAAACCAAGATGTTTGTTGTACCATGCCCTGGTGGCTTGCGGGTTATCACACTTTACAAAAATTCCTCCTAAGGCTGTAACACGTTTTTGCATAATGAATAGTTTAGGGAAGTATCAATTACCTGAAATACAAAAGTTCTGGACTGCCGGAACCTTTATAATATCTGGAAACATTATTTTTAATAAATAGTAGCGTTAAATAAGCCTAGTTTGGTATGTATGGCGACACGGTTAATTGATAAATTGGTTTTTAACTGCCACACATCATTGTATATCGCTATCTGGTTAGTGAGTATATTGGTATGATTAGTTTTATCTGCCGGGCTGGTAGCATCGTGTATGCTT
Source organism: uncultured Flavipsychrobacter sp. (assembly GCA_964478855.1). GTDB lineage: Bacteria > Bacteroidota > Bacteroidia > Chitinophagales > Chitinophagaceae > Nemorincola. The sequence continues at coordinate 7,820 of CAYZKL010000002.1, read as the reverse complement.
TTTTTAGAAACTGCTAAAACCGCAAGCATCATATCATGTACGTCATTCCACGTGGTTTGAGCCATGGTCATATTGCCTGCGCCAATATAGGTATCCATCTGGTTTACCTTTGCGGTGAATGACGCATGTGTTACCGGTACTGTTTGTGCCGAAGTCTGCTGTACAAAATTTGCGGAGCAGGTGAATGTCAGTAAAAACAATACAAAAAGAATGTGTTTCATTTGGATTTTATTTTAACTAAAGTTACAAAAAAACTGCTTAATAATCTTCTATTCGGAATCTAAGACAGTTGCACCTGCCCCATAGGTTTGGTTTTGATACCGTAATGAAGGGGATAAGATCATTTCCCCAAGGCTAAGACTACTCCATTTCTTATCTACAGCCTCAATTGTCTCAGGATCTGCTACTATAATATTAGGCCATGGGCGATCAAAATTATCCATCTTTTTCGACTTTAGGGTGCCATCCAATCCTAATATGTTTCTCTGCATCCCGCCGTAAAAATGATCTCGTTTTGGGTCCAGGTTGTTGCAGAATCGCCATAATACATCGGCTATATCGGCAGCCTTTACAGTATGCTCTACATAGAGTATCATTTTGAAACCTTCCAGCCCCGGTTGTTTACATAACTCTGTATGCAGTTCTGCTACATGGCCCGGACGGTCTTTCCTTACTGCTACAAACAATACAGGTATATCCCATTCGCTTGCAAGGCGTTCATTGACACTTGATATTTCAGGGTACTTAGTTAGCAATGCTTTACTCGAAAATTGTTTATCCAGTTTAAATGGCAATAACGGAGTAGTTATTTCTTCCTCTTGTTTTTTAGTGCCGTCTATGCACATTTTACCGCCAAAACCCAGTTTAGAACAGCTGTGGTCGAGTACATCCATTGGTCCCTGGCTGAAGTAGACATCGGTTACAGGGTTAATGTTGTTAAACACATACTGAGTAAGCGCTTTATAGTCATCTATTTTAATACCGCTTTCTTTTACCCCATCTGCAAGCACCAGTATTTTGTTGAACATCATTTGTCCGGCACCCCACATTGCATTCATCACCTTTTGTCCCTGCCCTGCATATTCCTTATTTATTGTAGTGATCACCAGGTTATGAAATACACCTTCTACCGGCATATTCATATCTGTGATCTCCGGTACCATCGTCATTTTGATGGGTGTAAGGAATATTCGTTCCGTAGCTTTACCCAGCCAGGCATCTTCCTGTGGTGGTATGCCTACAATAGTAGCGGGGTAAACTGCGTCTTTTCTGTGGGTAATTGCGGTGACATGAAAACGTGGATAGAAGTCTGGCAGGGAGTAATACCCTGTATGGTCACCGAACGGACCTTCCCATATCAGTTCTTCGTTTGGGTCTACATAACCCTCTATAATAAAGTCTGCATCGGACGGTACCTCTATTTCTGGTTGTGAAATGCACTTTACAAGTTCTACCTTCTTTTTCCGCAGAAAACCAGCCAGCATATATTCATCCACATTCTCAGGTAGTGGAGCTGTAGCTGCGTACGTGTATATAGGGTCTCCGCCAATAGCTACTGCCACAGGCATCCGCTTACCCAGCTTTTTATATTCATTGAAGTGGCGTGCGGATACTTTGTGTTTATGCCAATGCATGCCGGTCATATCAGGAGCAAACACTTGCATACGGTACATACCTATATTGCGAATGCCGGTATTAGGCTCTTTGGTGTGAATTGCAGGCAGCGTAATAAAGCGGCCGCCATCCTGTGGCCAGCATTTCAAGATGGGTATCTTGTCAAGGTCTGGCTTGCTCATTACTACCTCCTGGCAGGCTCCCCGTCCGCTGATCACTTTTGGCATCCAGGAGGCGAATTTGCTCAACTGAGGCAGCAAAGACAGTTTTTCGAGTATGCCGTTCTTTGGTGTGGACAGTTTTTTGAAAAGGTCTTCTATATCACGGGTCACATCATCCAGTTCATTTACTCCCAGAGCAATACACATCCTGCGTTCGCTGCCCATAGAATTAATGAGCAGCGGGAACTCTGTACCGGTATTTTCAAATAGTAATGCTTTATTCCTGTCAGGTGTTTTAGATATCCTGTCTGTAATTTCTGCTATTTCCAGCACCGGGTCCACAAAGGTTTTTATCCTGACGAGTTCTCCTGCCTGTTCCAGTGTTGCAATAAACTCCAGTAACGATCTGTATGCCATGGCACAAAGGTACATAACGAGCAACAACGTGTAATATGCTATTGTTATAGGCTTATAACGAAAATGAACATTGTTACTTATTAAATTAAGCGAGGCTCTTAATAAAACACCAATTAATAATATTACTCAATTCAAACAATGAAGATGTATATATCGCTCAAACCCCTTGAAATAACAGAATAATTCAGTAAATTTACTTATACGGGTTACATATACAGCTATGCTATCCCCTCATCTGTAAACGCTTACTGCTTAATGTTTTTTAAAGCTGGTTGCACAAAATTCAATTTTCAATAGATGAATGCAGGCTCGATAACCAGAAATGAGGCCGATCGGATAAATTCACTGAACCAGCTACAGATAATGGACACTGTAGCTGAGGAGGATTTTGATGATATCGTAGCATTAGCTGCGCAAACCTGTGATACACCGGTTGCAACAGTTGCGTTTGAAGGGGAGGACAGGGTATGGTTTAAAGCCATGCAAGGTTTGGATTGTAAGGAAATAACCAGAGAGACTGCATTATGTACTGCAAGTATAGTGGCAAATGATCTGCTGATAATCTCTGATCCTAAGGAAGACGAGCAGTTTTTTGGCAATCCGCAGCTAAAGGAAAGTATAGGAATACGTTTTTTTGCAGGCATGCCGCTTATCAGCGATGATGGTTTCATATTAGGTTATTTGTGTGTGATGGATTATAAACCCCGCACGTATATTGGGCAAACAGGTAATGAACCTGCTAAAATTACGGGCCCAGATCATTAAATTAAAGGCAGTTGATGAAAAGTCGAGGAGGAGAGAGGAGCAAATAAATACTATCTTTTATAATGCCTTAGATGCAGTCATTGTAATGGACGATGCAGGTATTATAACACAATGGAACCCCAGAGCGGAACACATCTTCGGATGGAGGGCCGCTGAAGCTATTGGAACACCGTTTCATGAGAAGATATTCCCTGAATATTACCACGATATACACCTGGCCAGGATGCGGCGATACAATACAGAGGATGCTGCACAATTGCTCAATACTACTGTGGAAGCACCCGGTATACGAAGAAATAAAACAGAGCTGCCGATAGCTTTGGGCATATCGCCCGCCGTCATAGGCGACCAGCGTTTTTTTGTATGTTTTGTCAGTGATAATACAGACAGGAAACTGGCTACCTTTAAGCTGGATAAGCAGAAAGAGTTTTACGAGAATATACTGAACAGCCTGCCGACCGATATTGCGGTTTTTGATCCGGCACATAAGTACCTTTTTGTTAATCCCGGGGCAATAAAGGATGAAGAGTTCAGGAAATACATAATAGGCAAAGATGATTTTGAATATTGTGAGTACAGGAAAAGGGATACATCAATCGCACAACTTCGCAGGGAGCAATTCCTGCAGGTAAAGAACTCAGGTAAAGAGATACGATGGGAAGATACAGTGCGAGATACTAACGGTAATCCATACACCCATCTGAGAAGACTATTTCCGGTATATGATGATAATGGTAACCTGACCATGGTAATTGGCTTCGGTATGGACATCACAGACCGTAAGGTGATGGAGGAAAAGCAAACGGCACTTGTACAGCAGCTCTCTTCACAAAACACACAACTCATTGATTTCTGCAACATCGTTTCGCATAATCTAAGGGCACCCCTGGTGAATATGTCAATGCTGGTAAAATTCATAGAGGAGAGTGATGATGAAGAAGAACAGAAGCTGCTGATATCAAAGTTTAACCCGGTAATAGAGAACCTGAATACCACATTTAATGAACTGGTGGAATCGATACAGATAAAACAGGACCTTGAGATCAAATCAAAGAACATAGAATTAGCGGAATGCCTGCAACGCACACTGGAGGTGCTGAAAGTGGAGATAAACAAATCAGGAGCAGTTATAGAGACAGACTTTAATGAAGCCAAAGTGATACATTGGCCACCTAAATACCTGTTCAGTGTATTTCATAACCTGGTAAGCAATGCGCTAAAATACCAGTCGCCTGAACGCGCTCCATTGATACAGTTGCAGACAGTGAGAAAAGATAACAAGATAACGCTGGCTGTGAAGGACAATGGACTTGGCATAGACCTGGTGAAATACAAAGACAACCTCTTTAAGATAGGCAAGGTATTTCATCGCCATCCGGATGCTAAAGGATTCGGACTATTTATGACCAAGACCCAGGTAGATGCCATGAATGGACGGATATGGGCAGAAAGTACACCAAATGTGGGTACTACGTTTTTTATTGAATTTAATAACCAGGATACATGACAGCGCCCTTAAGCATTTTTCTTATTGACGACGACAGGCTATTTATTTTTCTTACAAAGAAGATCATAAAGGAAACAGATATAGTTACTGACATTAAAGAATTCGGAGATGGTAAAGAAGCCATAGACCGCATTAAGGAAATTGCGGGACAGCCGGAACTCCTGCCTGATATGATCTTCCTGGATCTGAGCATGCCGATAATGGATGGATGGGATTTTCTGAAGGAATACATTCTGTTGGAACCGTCTTTGCGTAAAAAGATAAAGCTCTATATTTTCTCCTCGTCGATATCTCCGCATGATATAGAACGTGCAAAGAACTTTAGTGTGGTCACCGATTTTGTAATAAAGCCTATCGCAAAGGAGAAGTTTATGGCAATGCTGGATGAACATAATGAATAGCATATAGTGGGTGTATCTTCTTAATCGTGGGGAATATGTTTGATAACAGTACGATAAATTTTGAGGTATTAAAACAAAGGGCACATAACCTGAGATGGGCCGCTGTAGCGGATGGTGTGATACCGCTGACTGCCGCCGATCCTGATTTTCCATGTGCACCAGAGATAGCAGATGCTATCTGCCGATTTTCTAAAGAGCGGTACTGGAGTTACGGACCAGTGGAGGGGATGCCAGCATTTAAAGAGGCAATGGCAGCTTACTTCACCAACAAGCGGAACATCCCTGCAAACCCTGCTTACATATTTCCGGTGGATAGTGCTGCCTTTGGTATATACCTTACCTGCAGGGCTTTCCTAGGCAAGGGTGATGAAGCGATCATATTCGATCCTGTTGATTTCCTGTTTCGCTATTCTGTAGAGTCTGTCGGAGGGGTAGCTGTTCCTGTTGCTATACCGCCGGGTACTGACAATGTGGATTTTGCCGGACTGGAGCAAATGGTAACACCCAAGACAAGGCTCATCTGTTTATGCAATCCGCTAAACCCTACAGGTAAAGTGTTCACAAGAGAGGAGTTGCTAAGCCTTGCTGCTATTGCTAACAGGCACAATATCACTATACTCTCAGACGAGATATGGAGTGACATTGTTTTTGAGCCACACACCTATACCAGTATAGCATCGCTGGATGATGAGACAAGATCACGGACCGTTACTGTGACGGGTTTCAGCAAGTCTTACGGGCTGGCGGGACTGAGGATAGGTGCTGTAATGGCGCATAATGAAGCTGTATATAATAAACTGATGGACGCATCGCTGCACAGGTCTACAGTGCATGGTGCCAACATCATATCGCAGGTGGCAGCTACGGCAGCACTCAATGAGTGTGGCTACTGGCTGGCCGACTTTCTGAAACACCTGCATAAGATGAGGGACCTGTGTGTGCGGGAATTCAACACGATACAAGGGGTAAGCTGCATAGCGCCGGAAGGCTGCTACGTGGCATTTGCTAACATAAAGGGTACAAACAAGACTGAAAGCGAAATACATGAGTTGCTGATGAAGGATGCGAAAGTGGCTGTGGTGCCGGGACTGAAACAATGGTTTGGTGATGGTGCTGCAGGTCATATCCGTATTAGTTTTGCGACATCTGAAGAGGTATTAAAGGAGGCGTTTTCGAGAATTAAAAATACAATGCGCACGTTATGAAGGTTGTAATTATAGGAGGGGGAATAGGGGGGCTAACACTGGGCATACTGTTGCAACAGAAGAACATAGAGGTAGTGGTGAATGAGCGATCGGCAGGGATGCCCACGCGTGGCCACGCCTTCCTGATGCACTCTGACGGACTTGCGGTACTGAACCAACTGGCTGCCGAGAGCGACAAAAAGCTGCCCGGCAAAAAGGTAGATGCCTTTAGCCTTAGAAGGCCGGATGGCGAGGAAATAAAGCACCTGCAACTGAATGCGTGGCAGTGTATCAAAAGGGCGGATCTCATAGGGTTTTTGTATTCGATATTGCCTGCAGAGAACGTAAGAGTATCGAGGACATTTGATCATTTTATCTATGAACAATACCGTGTGGTAGCTGCTAAGTTTACGAACGGCGACATAGAGTATGGCGACATATTTGTAGGGGCTGATGGCGGCAACTCCAGGGTGCGGGAACTGATAGCGGGTAATGTGTCCTTTTCTCCGGTGATGGTGAAAGAAGTGGTGGGCATAGCATACAATGAAAAGATAGCCAAAACCCATCCGAGCATATTCGTTAAGTTCCAGGATAAGACCAAGGGGCTTGCATTCGGGCTGATACCAACATCGGGCATTGAGTTTGTATGGTTCCTGCAATATGACCCGGCCATATCTGATGTAGCAGATACTACGCCTGAGGAGCTGAAAGCCTTTTGCTATGAGTTGCTCAAAGACTTCCCGCCTATTGTTACCGACCTGCTTGACTCCAACAACTTTGCGACCAGCTATATATGGAACACGCGAGACTTTGACCTGCTGCCATTCTTTCATCATGACAATGTGGTATTGCTGGGTGATGCGGCGCACCTTGCGCTGCCATTTACCAGTGCAGGTACTACTAATGCGATAATAGATGCCAAAGCCCTGGCGCAGAGCCTTGAGGATTCGGGCAACTATGAAACGGCCTTCTGGAAATACTACGAACTGCGTGCTAAAGAAGTGGCCAAGCACATAGACCTGGGCCGACACCTGAAAAAACAGTTTCTTAATCCGCGCGATCATCATGATGATGACATACCGGTACCACTGATATCGAGCAATGAGCGCAACGATGTGGCCGCTAAGAGCAAGCAGATACAGGTACTCTACTTTACCGACCCTATCTGCTCTACCTGCTGGATCATACAGCCGCTGCTGAGGAAGCTGAAACTGGAATACGACAACTACCTGAATGTAGAATACTGCATGGGTGGCCTGCTGCCCTCGTGGGACCAATATAGCAAGGGTAAAATATCTAACCCTAATGATGCTGCGAAGCACTGGGAAGAGGTATGCGCCCTGCATGAGATGCCACTGGACGGAGACATCTGGAAAGAGGACCCGCTCAATTCTTCCTATCCGCCATCCATTGCATTTAAGGCGGCGCAGATGCAGGATACCAATAAGGCCATCCTGTTTTTGAGGCGCATAAAGGAGATGGTGTTCCTGGAGAAAAAGAACATCATTAAATGGGAGTTCCTGAAAACCGCGGCATTTGAAGTGGGGCTGGACTCTGCAAGGTTGTTCCGCGACTTCCAGGGTAAGGCAATGGACCTGTTTCGTGAAGACCTGGTGCTGTCTGAGCAACTGGGGGTAACGGGGTTCCCTACATTGTTCTTCTGCGACAGCTCCGGTAAGCGGTACCCTATAAAAGGATTTCAGCCATACGAGATATTTGAAGAGATCATTCAGCAACTGGTGCCCAACGCCAAGAAGGAAGAGATAAATAC
>CAYZKL010000001.1:104602-132117 GCA_964478855.1 uncultured Flavipsychrobacter sp. | reverse complement strand
CGGACGCAAAGAAGAATACATTGGCAACAGGCGAGCATACCACATCCCATCATGTGGCACACTCAAAACACAATATCCGCAGCAGTTTGGTATCGTGGAAGATGTACATGACCATTTCCTGTTTGTATATACCCATAACGGTATCACTACCGATACGATCCCCTACCTCTCTAACTTTGAAGACATAGACAGCAACCACCTGGACCGTGTATATGTGTATTGCCGTATCAACGGCGGTTTCCAGAACGAGCAATATAACTTCCGGAAGATAGTGCAGTACGGCCTTGACTCGCTTAAGAACATACGCAGGTACAACACACTGAATTTTGATATACCGGCCAAGATGGAAAAGTGTAAATGATATGCAGTTAAAACAAGTAACCAATATATCCGCATGAAAGTAATGACTAACCACTTTAATCTTACTTTTGTAACACAATGCCGCACATTACCCTGCTCTCTGATTTTGGCCTGCGCGATGCCTCTGTGGCTATCGCCAAGGGCATACTCATGCAGCAGGCACCGGGTGCAGTGATCACTGATATCAGCCACGAGGTAAAGCCATTCTATACCGCACAGGCGGCATACCTGCTGGGAGCGGCATACGGCAGCTTTCCGCAGGGCACAGTACACATTGCATTGTTCGACCTGTTCTCAGATGCCGGGCCACGGCTGGTATTGTCGCAGCACCGGGGGCACTACTTCCTTACACCCGACAATGGCCTGCTGCCACTGGCACTCGGCACCCTGCCCGAACGGTCGTGGCTGTGTATGCAGTTGCAGCCGGGCCAAACCATGAGCCACTGGCTAAGCGCAGCGGGAAGCACCGCTACCCTGCTGGATACGCAGACACCCGAAGCCATCGGCTTGCAGGAGTTCACCCTGAGCAAGCTGCCACCCAAGGCACATAACGGTATGGCGCATGAGCTCGAGGGAGAAGTGATACACATAGACCACTACGAAAACGTAGTGATGAGCATAACCAAAGAACAGTTTGACGAGGCAGCTAATGGCCGCCGGTTCCGAATCTTCTTCTCTCAGGATGAGGAAGAAGTAGAAGAACTGAGCAACAGCTACAATGATGTGCGGGAAGGCTACAAGCTATGCCGGTTCAACAGCAACGGCTACCTGGAGCTTTGCATCAACAGGGGCAAGGCAGCCAGCCTCTTTGGCCTGCGCATAGGCAGCAGGCATAACGGTATCAAAATCACATTCGAATGATAGTACGCATCGTACAAATGACATTTCAGCAGGATAAGGTGCAGGACTTCGAGGCACTGTTTGAAGCACGCAAGCATACCATACGGGGTTTTGAAGGCTGCACCCACCTGGAGCTATGGCAGGACAGCAATAATCCGCAGATCTACTTCACCTACAGCCACTGGGACACCCCCGCCCACCTGGACCACTACCGCTTTTCGGAGTTCTTTAAAGAGACATGGGCACTCACCAAGGCGCTGTTTGCAGACAAGCCGCAGGCATGGAGCGTGGAGCGCAAGGCAGTAGTAAGTTAGTTATTTAGCCAGGCCGGCAATTATCTTCTGCTGTATCGCCTGCAGCTCGTCGCTGCTAAGCTTCAGCTTGGGCCGTGTAAAGTTGAGGTCGTCAGCGTAGTTGATAGGTACCAGGTGCATGTGAGCATGCGGCACTTCCAGCCCTATAACGCTCATGCCGCATCTGTCGCACGGGAAAGCAGCTTCTATAGCTTTAGCTATAGGCTTTGCAAATACCAGCCATTCTGCCATCAGGCTATCATCCGTGTCAAAGAATTTGTCCACCTCGGTCTTTGGTACCACCAGCACATGCCCCTCCCTCATCGGGAAGATGTCGAGGAATGCGAAGAAATGCTCATTCTCTGCAATCCTGTAGCAAGGGATCTCCCCTGCTATTATCTTAGAGAATATCGTAGCCATAACTATATGGTTATTTGTTCTACCCTGAATTTGAAAGTGCCGCTCGGTGCGGTTACTTCAGCAACCTCGCCTACTACCTTGCCCAGCAGTCCCTTTCCTATCGGTGAGGTGACGGATATCTTACCCAGCTTCAGGTCGGCTTCCTTCTCTGATACTATCTGGTACACTACTGTTTTCTTAGTGGCCATATTGGTCACTGTTACCTTACTCAATACCGAAACCTTGCTTGTATCTATATCCTTAGCATCCAGTACCCTCGCAGACATCAATGCTGTCTGCAGTCGGGCTATTTTAGCTTCGTGGTGGCCTTGTGCTTCTTTTGCGGCGTCGTACTCCGCGTTCTCTTTCAAATCACCTTTTTCTCTTGCCTCAGCTATCTGCCGGGCTATTTCTGCTCTCCCTGTTGTTTTAAGCTGGTTCAGCTCTTCATGCATCTGGGCAAGCGTCTCTTTCGTCAGGTAGTTTAAATCAGACATCGTTGCTACTGTTTGTTTACTATGAAAAAAAATACAACGCCTCTGGTATCAGAAGCGTTGTAATTGTAAAAATACTAAAAATTATTTATCAGCGTGCAAATCTCAGTGACAACATATGCACACCATTAGCAGGGCGCTGTGTAGGCCTGTAAGAGTAGTCGAATGCGATCATAGGTCCTGTTTCGCCGATCCTGTACTGCACCGTAGCACCGGCAGCAATGCCTGTGTACATAGTGGTAGAAGTAGCCGCATCACCGATACCTTTTTCATGCCTGTAAGCAGCACGCAACTGGAACAGGCTCTTAAAACCATACTCCAGACCCACGCCAAGGTAGTCATTATTGAATGAGTTAGACGTGAAGTCTCCCATTATCGTAAGCCTGTGCTGAGGAGTAGCGTCTTTGCTGCTCAGGTGTTTCTCATCCAGGAACAGATCGTAAGCAGCACCTATGTTCAGGTAAGTAGGCATTTCAAACTTCTCAGATGCGTAAGTAGTAGTAACCGCAAATGTAGGAGAGCTCTGAGGCTGATCGCCATTGATAGCAAAACCATTACCTGAGAAACGCATGTTGGTACCAATGTTACGCAATGCGATACCAAAATGGAAGTTATCCCTTTTACCGGTAACATACTGGATACCACCTTCGAAAGCAGCACCTGTAGCACCTACGTTACTGATCTGCTCAGAAACGAAAGTAGCCGCAAAACCTGCATTGATGTGCGTAGAGAACTGCTTGGCAAAACCGAGCTGAATGTTCAGAAACTGAGGGTGGTAAGAACCGAAACCTTCAGGATTGTAATAATCAGTGATCGGAATATCGCCAAAACTCATAGACATGATATTGATACCGATAACACCCGCATCACCTAACTTCTGAGCCACGGCTATGTTATTGATACTGATATTGGTACCGGTAAGGTATATACCATGCGACACACCAAATTCAGTAGAACTATCCTGTGCAAGACCGGCAATGTTATTCTTCATAGCTTCAATACCGCCAACACTGGCAGTATTAAGGCCCCAAACACCCGTAGAGCGTGCCCAAGGATTGATAAGCAACTCAGGAGCACCGGATTGACCGGTACGGTCTTTATTTCCTGCGAATGAGTTAAAAGACATTCCTAAAGCGCAAACTGCAACTAAAGATCTGATTGAAAAGTATTTCATAATCTAAGAAATAAATATTTTTTACAATGCAGGTATTAACCCGCCCATTTTTAAAATTAATACTGCGTTACATCGATCGGGCGAGTTGCACCAAACCAGCGAAGCACTGTTTCACCTATACCTTCTGCCTTCACATGCATCATATACATACCACTGGCAATAGGCAGACCTACTGTATTCCTGATATCCCAATCCAGATAAGATGTATTAGGATCATTTTTAGTAAGTGTGCGTACCAATGAACCATCCAGTGAATAGATATACACTGTTACTTTCGCAGGCAGATTGATGATCCTTACTTTGGTAGAGAAACGGTTATTTTCATAACCTGAATAACCATAATAAGGGTTAGGCACTACAAATATCCTGTTCAGGAGTTTATTCCTGTCGGAAGTATCAGACAATGCTGTAGGTGCCTGATCTCTTGTGCTGAAGGTATAGTACGGAGTGCTTGCTTTACCAGTGACTGGAGCATGAGGTGTTACAGGTGTAGTGTCAACCGCCGCATATGCAGCATAAGGACGTTTTACTCTGAAACGTAATTTTGTTTCTGTAGGAATCAAGCCCTCGCTCAATGATAACAACGGAACAGTAGGATTAACCAATGGAATACCTACCCAACGTACCTGGGAATATGCTGTTCTTAAGTTATTAGCAAGACCTGATTTTACGTTCTTAGTAAATGCTTTTGCACTATCATATTTGCTACCAAGTACATAAACAACATGCTTACCACCAAAGATAATAGATCCATCATAAGGATTAAATCCGTTAAGATAGCTTGACTGGCCTGAAGAAGGATTCCAGATCATGTCGTTACCATTATCACCAGATAAATAAGAATCTTCACCAAATACGATGTTAAGACGCTGACCTGTATTCTGATCAACAGCATAACCAGGGAACCAAGAAAGACCTAACTCAGAATCAACTTCAGAATAAACTGGAGTGTTGTTGCCAACTATGTCCAGGTTCCAGCCTCTGTGCTGCCTGATATAGAATTTGGACAGTGGTTTGCCAGTATATCCTTCAGCCAATGCAGGATCTTCCTGTTGTTCAATTACAGCACATCTTGTCCATTTAGACTTATCGCTGGTGAATACGAGGTCAACATCAGGCAACAACCTGAACCTGGCGAGGTCCTGAGTCTGTACGCTTGTATAAGCGATCTGGAAACCACATTGAGTACCTGTACCGGAATGTAAGCTGGTGTATGCAGCAGCAAGGGCGTAAGGTCCCCATGTGCTTTTAGTTGGAGAGAAATTGCTCAGTAAGTTCTGGTAATTACTGTTGATATCTAATTTAGAGTAATCATTGAAGTTACAAGGATTAAGTGTAGCATTCAACGGTTTAGTGTACTGTTGATTATTACCAGACCTTAACCAGTTTGCAAAGCTACTATCCGCCTGATCCTGAACACCCCATAACCAAGACTTTGCAGAATTAGCAAAAGTTACATCAGAAGTCAGGTAGCCATTACCAAGTGCCGGCTCAAGACCCGGAGCTTTAACCTGGTTGATCTGAATAGATATACCATACTTTTCAATAATCTGCTCATTGACAGTCAGAATGGTCTTTTCGCTATAGATCGTATCCTTTGGTACTCCATTCTCCATAGCAGTTAATTTCCATGTACTTGCAGAGTCCATACCGGATACTGTATCATAATTGCCGATGATCTGTAATACCCAGTCGTAAGTAGGTACTTTTATCGGGTCAATTACTTTTACATTGATAGGACCCTGACCTATAAGGTAAGTAGCATTATCAACTTTACCGTTAGTAACAGCAGTTAATTCAGACAGAGAATCTAACTGAATAACATTTCCACCATTACCCATACCTTCTACACGGGTAATAGAAACACCAGAACCGTATTCAGCATTAATTACAGTACCCATATCACCGTTAGCCGGGTTAGGTAATGCAACTATTGTTTTAACGTTCGTTCCACCAGCTCCGTGTGCACTACCGAGGTAAGGCTGATCCTGAGTAGATACACTGAACCTTGGGTTGAAGCTTGCAAAGTTGTTATAAGCATAAGCAATAGCAACGAAATAATAGTTGTGATAGTTGATAAACGTTTTATCAGAACCTGTTGCAAACTGATCATTAGTTAATTCGAAACTATGAACAATACCACTGTCTTTACCAATGATCTTGATCTGAGCATTGTTTGTAGTGTCGCTTACGTTGGTATTCTTCACGTAGTTTACTATTTGTGTTACACCATCGCGAACATCGCACTGGAACACTTCATAAGCTTTAGTGTTATCTACTTCTCCTGTATTAGGATCGAAGATGTCTGCAGATGTTACCTGGCTGTTAGCTAACTGGAATACACGATATCCCTGGAATTTGTATAATGAATCATCACTAACACCCTTTGCTTTAATAGCGATCTGGTGATACCTTAATGAGTCGTTATAAGGACCATCTGAACGGCCATAATTTTCGCCGTAGTTATTGCTACCATAGTCGTTGACAATGTAGAATACAAGTTTCCTGTCCAACTCTCTAACAACTAACCTTGGAGCTTCAGGACCTTCAACTGTTTTGAAACGGCTATCAAACAATGCCTGAGCACCGTCATCAATATTTTTAATGGTTTTGAAAGTAGCTGCACCGCAACCACCTACACTAGCTGCCCATACGCAACCAAAAGTTATATCATTGACTGCTCCTGCAAGCAACTGGAAAGGACCAGAAGAGAAGATAAACCTTCTATCACCCGGGTTGTTGTTACAAGCACACTCAGACCACTGGGTATTGTCACCCGGATCGCCCCAAAACACAAAATTTGATTGAACACCAGAACCATATCCCTTGCTCGGAATACCAGGGCCCTGGAAGTCATTAGAAAATCTCTGACCATTACGAATAGAACCAGTCATATACCCATATATCTGGGTACCGTTAGTAGGGTTACCAATGATACTTGCATCGTTATTGAAGTAGGTGAAGTTAGTCATACCTAACTGCTCAACAGTATCAGGAAGACCCGGACGGTTAACTACCCTTTTAGGACCCTGAAAGAAATCGAGGGCAACCTGCGGAGGATTAAGTCCATAGCTATTTGTAGGGTGACCTGCTGCACCACCATCATCATTAGTACCATTGTACAGGATACCTAAACCTCTTGTAGTATCGCAACCGATATAATCATCAAGATAATATCCAAGATCCGCATCATCCCAAACTGCAATATAAGTACTGTCGATGGTAAGCGGTCCGCGGTTGATCACACGATAGTTGCAGAATGTAGCGTTGTTAAGGAAGTCTTGCGTGGCATAAGCAAAAGCACTTGTCTGAACTTCAACACCCATTGCTGCAGTTATAGACTCACCCTTCACATTACCGGCATCATTGAAAACCCACCATATATATTGGTCACCATTGATTTCAGGATACTCTCCTTTGTTAGGTTCATAGATACCATTACCATTGAGATCAGCGAACGGTGCGTAAGAGTTATTTGGATTCAGATACAAAGCAGTACCATTGTTACCAATTGCTTTAGAGTTACCTGTAGCGGGCCATTGGTTAATCACATCGAAAGTAGATGTTGATGTATTACCACCTGTTTTTGATAATTCAATGAAGGAGTTAATTGTAGCCCTGTCTATTTTCCAGAAACGATCCCAGTTGTTACAAACCTCTGCGGTGATCTTTCCATTAACATCCAAAGCACCCGGCCAATAGTCATTACCATTCTGACGATAGGTTTGAGCTGCAACTTTTAACTGGCCTTGTTTATCATAACCACCAATCCAGCATGATGCAGCGAACTGAGAACTTTTATTTGAACCTTTTGGAATTTCGTATGCGGCAATACCGGATCCCCTGTTCCACCACATATCACCACCCGTCATCAGATGCGCACGGACGTTATTGATGTCCATATCAATCTCGGCAGTAGCAGGCTGACAACCGGCAGTAGTTTTTAATTCGGATTTACGATGTGATGTGGCAACATTTTCACGAGCGCTGATATTACCAACTATACCAAGGATACCTAAAATGGTAACGGCAGTTGTCAATCGCATATTTTTTCTAAACATCATAACCTATATAGTTATATTAAATTATTTTAATTAAAAGTTGAAGTCAAGACCTACACTCATAGTACGTGCGTAGTTCAGGTTGTTCGGATTATTAATTGATATCCTATACATATCAGTATAAGATTGCTGGTTAAGCTGCTGAGGTACAAACTGCTGTCCGAATGGAGATGCGAGATAACCATTATCATCAGGACGACCAGTGTAACCATATACAGCCATAACTTCACGTGTATTCAACAAGTTATTAACCTGGAAAGTAGCTTTTAGGTACATAGGGCGCCTTGGTTTAACACCAGCAATTGCATCCTTATTCTTTTTACCAAAAGACAAAGCGAAATCTTTATCCAAACGGAAGTCAACACCAAAGTGCCATGGTAGACGTGAACCATTCACACCACCAACAACTGTATTACCCTGAGCAGCAGCCAACCTTGTATAAGGCTCTCCGCTTCTTGCCCTTGTAATGATATTGACACCTGCATTCTGGAATACATTTTTACCAGCTATCATCGGACCTTCACCATCGTTATACCTGTAATCTATGTTGGCAGCAATGTTGTGACGTGAATCCCAGTCCATTGGCAGGATGTAACGAAGGTTAGGCAAACCTGATTCAAGGAAGCTAGACAACAAACCACGACCGCTTGCTGAAGTAGAGCCCGTACCCTCTGCAAATTGCAAAGTGTAGGCAACATTCATACGCAGGTGATTTGTAGCACGGAGATCATACACAAGGGTTGATCCCTTTGTTGTAGAGAAATCACGATTAGCATAAGAGAAGTAGGTAATAGGCCAAGCATTCTTATACAAAACGGTAGCAATCATATCCTTCCTTTCTTTATAGAAAGCTGTGATAGTCAATGCAGAGTGATCGGTAAGTTTTTGCTGGAAACCTAATTCGTAATCGAAGGTTTTCTGAGCTCTCAGATTAGGATTAGCAATTACTGAATTCTGATTTTGGTTGATAAAGAAATAATCTACAGGAGTAGCCCTGTTCTCACCACTTGGCCTTTGTGTATATATATCATAGTGCGCATAAAAATCTGCAACTTCAGATATAGGGAAAGAGAACTGGATACGAGGCTGAACAGTCACCTGTGGTGTATAATCGGTAAATGACAGATTAGGGTTGAAGTTAGTGTCAGTGATTTTTACATTAGGGTTAACAAGATAAGGCTGCGGGTTACGACCACCTGAATACTGTTTCAATAAGTCAGGGTTTTCAATGTACTTTCCGGTAGGATCATACCAGTTGTTACCACTACGATAACCAATAATACTAGGTGATGTAGAGTTATTATCATCTACATATACTACATAGTCACCACCGATATTGCCCGGATGCTGTCCTTTATTCTGGGTATTATTAATACCTGAAACTTCGCTCACAGTTTTTTCTGCATAGAAAGAATAAGGGTCTTTCAGAACTTTAGCATTTGAAGAGAAACGATCTACACGTACACCCACATTAAAGTGAACATCTTTGTAGGTGAATTTATCCATGATGTAACCTGCGATGTAGTTAGGTGAGTAAGCACCAATAGGCCTTGTGAAATTGCCGTTCTTGTCTTTCTGTGTCCAGAAGTCATTAAAATTGACAGTACCTGACTGAGCAGTACCATCGTAGTTGTACCCATAATAAGATACATATTGATTACCACTATTGAGCAATTCATCAGCAGAGAACATATTCAATGAGAATGTGTTCGGATCATAAGAATCGATATTGATATTCTGAGTACTGCTCAGTTTCAGCTTTTCTCTCAGATTACGATCGAAAGCAGAGGAACCAACGTTTTTGTAATTGTAAACAATAGTATCGGTTGGGCCAGGTATAACTGCTCCGCTATTGATCTCAGCAAGCGTGTATGTCTTGCCGTTAACCTTAAATATAGGATTAGTTCTATCAAGTGCCAGATTACCGTTGTCAACACTGCTGACAAGACCTCTCATAAGGGACCATAATGATGTGGTACCGATACCATTCAGGTTAGCATTTGCACTGTAAGACCTTTCAATACGCTGCTGGTAGTAAAGACCGAAGCCGATAGCATGACGGGTTTTACCGAGCATAAGGTCAAAGGATGCATCTACAGTTATTGCGTACTGGGTTGTACTGAAGTTAGAATAAGAACTTAAAGTAGTACCAGGGCTAAAGTTAAGACCATATGTAAGCAGTGGTTCATCACCGTTAGCAAGGGCACCAGCGGCCTGCAATCCTGCTATAGACCTTGGATTTAAGCCATTCAACGTACTATAATATTGCTTAGTATAGTTTGCAAGATATGGATTGAGATCAGAAGGTGTATAAGAAACCCCAGTAGAAGTATTACCAACCAGAACTGTTCCTATCCTTTTAGTGGCAGAGTCGGTTTGACCAGGGAAATAAATGTCAGTTCTGGTCTGATCGAACTTACCTATGTATGCATACTGGAAGATATTCTTTTTAAATACCGGATCTTCAACTTTCTGGCTTACTATCTGGTAATCAGCCTGCACAGTATAATATGCATTAGATATTATGCTCTGATTAGTATCATTGCTTTTACCGAATTTCTGAGTAAACCTAAGGTATCCGTTTGCAGAAGTTGTGTTCACTAATGGGGTAGCCTGTGGTGAGAACATGATCAGCGCACGGTTGTAGTTATCCCGCTTTGTATAATCAAGGTTACCGCCACCTACTATGCGCATGTTATCAGTTACCTGGTAATCAAGTTTACCATTCAAACGCACCTGCTGCAATTCATTGTGAGGTGGTATCTTAACCTGTACCAGATCTTTCTTTGTTATGTAATTTGATGCTAACTGATAAACCGGAGCACCACTGTTATCTGTAGTAACCAATAATGGATTTTTCTGCAGATTATCCAATACATCTGCCTTGGCTATGTACTGTTTGTCATAACTAGGATACCTGTTTTTATCGTTATAATAGTCACCGCTTAATGCAAAACCGAGTACCGGCTTTTTATATGATTCATTTCCTTTAATTTTTTTCTTATATATAGGGCCTGCTATAGAAAATGTTGCCAGATTATTTTTATATCCGTCTATAGAATGCTGCAATCTTGCGTTACCTGTTAATCTCTGAGAAACACCACGTGAAGTAATGTTTACAACACCACCCGATAAGTCACCATAATTTGCCGGAATACCTGAAGTAAGTACTTCCATCTGATCAATAGAACCCTGCGCCATACTTGCAGTACCTTGCATACGCACACCGTCTACAAAATATACAGTACCGCCCGAACGAGCGCCACCAAGATTCAACCCACCACCACGACGATTTTGGTAAACACCAGCACCTAAAGCTGCCATATCAGTCACTTCTGTTGTAGGCATTTTAGTCATCTCCTCACGTGTAAGAGTAGTTCCGCCCGGATTATCGATGTTTACAAGTGGTTTTCTGTAACCAGTTACAGTAATTGTAGGCAGCCCAGTAGTATGCTTAGCCATAGTGAAGTTCTGGGTGGTTCTGTTGCCACCAGTTACAACAACCTGTTTAACCAATATAGAGTCATAACCTGCATAAATAACCAATACATCATAATAACCAGCATCAAGCGGTTTAATGAGGTAGTAACCATCAAAGTCGGTAACATTGGCGCCTTTTAAAATGCCCCCCTGGTAAACCTGGATCACAGCACTTGGTAGCGGTTCTTTCTTATCATCTAATATCTGGCCTGCAATTTCCTGGGCAAAAGAGGAACCGGATAGCCCTACGAAAACAAATAAAAGCAGATAACGTAATGTACGTGTCATATCCAATGTTAATAAATTATTTAGCAAATGAGGCGTAAAGGTAAAAAATTCTGTTAAAAATCCACGTTTAACCAATTAATTTTCCCAAATACCTTACATAATTTTCAAATGTATGTGATGTTAATTCACAATTAAATAAAAACCTATAGTATTATAGACGCTACACAGCCTATGAATCTTGGGTTTCGTTAAAAAAAGTTAAAGGTTTTTTTGAAAAGAATAGACATGTTAAAATATCTACTAATAACTACTGGTCTGTAAGATCTTAGTTAACAATACCTTACTCATCTTAAACAGCGCCTCGGCAGTATAACCAGCTATGTGAGGGGTAGTTACCACATTGGGCAGTTTTTTTATCGAATCAACAATTTCAGTTGTTTCTTTATCAAAACCGGACAAAGGCTCTCGCTCAAATACATCGAGACAAGCACCAAGTATCTTGCCGCTAAGCAGCCCTTGATAAACTGCATTAGTATTTACGACACTACCCCTTGAGGTATTTACAAGGATAAAGGGCTTATGCATCCTGTTTACAAAATCATTGTCCAGATAATTTGTAGTGTCTGCATGAAAAGGAACATGGAAACTAACAATATCTGCCTTCTGAAAAACCGGCTCCAATGAACTGCAGTTTTCTATGTGATGAGGAATACGTGATGGCGCATACATATCGTAGGCCATTACATTCACATCAAATCCCTGTAGCTTTTTAGCAAATGCCTCGCCTGTGTGGCCGTAGCCAATGATACCTACGGTTTTGCCTTCCAATTCTATACCCCTATTTTCTTCCCGCAACCATATGCCTTGTTTCATTTCGATATTGCTCCAAACAATACGCCGAATAAGCCCAAGCAACATACCTAAAGCATGCTCCCCTACCGCATTACAGTTACCCTCCGGACTACCAAAGCAAGTGATATTCTTTGACGCAGCATATTCCAGATCAATGACCTCCATACCTGACCCCATTCTCCCGATCCATTGCAGCTTGGGGGCGGCATCTATCAACGCTTTATCCAGTTGAAGACGAGTAGAAGTAATAACACCAACACTATCACGGATGAGTTCAAAAGCCGCTTCCTGAGTGATTTTCTCTTCCATAAAGCATGTATAGCCGCAGGACGTCAGCCCTTCTATAAGTAAAGGATGTACCGGTGCTGCCAATAATACCTTCCCTTTATTGCTTCCCATACTTTCTATATAATTCCACAAAATCAGTAACCGCTAACTGCTCTGCCCTTTTACTCATCAGCTCATGTTGCATAGCCTCAGCAGGCAAAGTGCTTTTCAGCGCGTTTCTCAGGGTTTTTCTCCTTTGATTAAAGGCTGCTTTAACCATTATAGTAAAGCGTCGTTTATCAGTTATACCGTAAGGGTTATTGAGATCGGTAAAGCGTAATACGCCACTTTTGACTTTAGGTGGCGGGACAAAACAATTTTCATGTACCTCGAACAGATATTCGACCTTGAAAAATGCCTGCATCAGTACACTTAATATCCCATATTCCTTTGAGCCGGGGCCAGATGCGATCCTTTGAGCAACTTCCTTTTGGAACATACCTATAACCTCATTGACCATAGGGTCCCACTCTAATACCTTGAACAGGATCTGCGAGGAAATATTGTAGGGGAAATTGCCGATGATGCTGAATTTTTCTTCAAAGGGCTTTTCAGCCTGAAGAATGTCTTTCAATATTATCCGCTCCCTGATCTTTGGGTAGGTTTTATTCAAGAATACCACTTTTTCTTCGTCGATCTCAATCGCTTTATAATCAACATCATCCCATTCCAGTAAGTACTTGGTAATTGCACCACCACCAGGACCAACTTCGAGCAAATGCATGCCGGGTGTACGTGTAACCTGAGCAACTATCTGTTTGCACATATTTTCGTCATGCAAAAAGTGCTGCCCCAAACTTTTTTTGAGTTGCAGGTTATTCGATAATCTCGGGTTGAATGCCATAATTGTGTTCAAAGGTAACAATGAAAAACAGCACAGCAATGGCAATAATTCAACAAGATCGCATCTTACATCGGAAACATGTGAATAAAAACGATAATCGGTACATCCTTGCGTTTTCACTTCTACTACGAATTAGATTACCTTCGCATTCCTTTAAATTTACAATATGGAATTCAAAATACTACAGAAAGAAACAAAGAAACACCAGGTATATATTATCGACGATGCAAAGAAGCTTTCCTTAATAAAAGGTATAAGCAAAGAAGAAAGCTTATACGCAAATATTTGCTTTGGCAAAGAGCAAACACTTGTTACCATTAACCAGTATGATCATTTTGTATTCATCTACCTGGCAAAGGACAAGAAAAACGAATCGCAGAGCCGCGAGGCATGGCGTAAGTCTGGCGCGGAACTTCAAAGCCTATGTACCCGATATAAAATAGAAGAAATAACCATAACTAACCTATCCGGCAAAAATCATGTAGCTATGAATCTTGCCGAAGGAACCGCACTTGCCAATTATCAATTCCTGAAATACAGAACTGACGCAAAAAAAATGGTCAATGCTTTAAAGACCATATACTTTACAAAGGAATCTGCAACGCTGATAGACATTACGCAACTAAACGTAATAACAGAAGCTATATACCGTGCCCGAACCCTTGTTAACGAACCTCACAGCTATCTTACCGCTACGCAATTGTCAAAAGAAATTGCGCAACTCGGCAAGGACGGCGGCTTTAAAGTAACTGTACTGAATAAGGCGCAGATTCAAAAAGAGAAAATGGGCGGGCTACTTTCCGTGAACCTCGGGAGCATAGAGCCACCGACGTTCACCGTAATGGAATATGCCCCGAAAAAGGCACTTAATAAAAAACCGATAGTGTTGGTAGGTAAGGGTGTCGTATACGATACCGGAGGGGTATCACTTAAACCAACCCTGAACTCTATGGACAGGATGAAAAGTGATATGGGCGGTGCTGCACTGGTAAGCTGCGCCATGTACGCCATAGCAAAACTAAAGCTACCATTACACATCATAGCACTGGTACCTGCCACCGATAACAGGCCGGGTGAAAATGCTTACCTGCCCGGCGATGTGATAACCATGTATAGCGGAAGTACCGTGGAAGTACTAAATACAGATGCAGAAGGCAGGATGCTGCTTGCTGATGCACTACACTGGGCTAAGCGTTACAAGCCGGAACTAGTAATGGATTTTGCAACACTTACCGGTGCCGCGTCGGCAGCTGTAGGCGAGCACGGGATAGTATGTATGGGTAATGCAGAAGACAAAACCAAACAAGCGCTGAATAACAGCGGTAATCGCCAGTACGAAAGGCTGGTGGAGTACCCGCTTTGGGACGAGTATGGGGACCAGATAAAGTCTGAGATAGCCGACCTGAAAAATGTAGGTGGTGCGACGGGTGGTGCTATTACCGCCGGAAAATTTCTGGAGCACTTTACTGATTACCCATGGATGCATTTTGATATAGCAGGAGTATCTTTCGCTACAGGACGGAAAGGATACATAACATCAGGCGGCACAGCATACGGTATGCGCTTGCTTCTTGATTTTTTAGTACATTACGGCAAAGCTTAAACGACCTCAACATATAATACATGCAACAAAATAATGAAAGACCTGTTATCGGTATTACTACAGGTGATCTTAACGGGATAGGACTGGAGGTGATCATAAAGACATTTTCTGATAGCCGCATGCTTGACCTTTGCACCCCTGTGATCTTTGCCTCCAACAAAGTGATCAATTATTATCGCCGAATAGTTACAGAACATACTTTTAATTTTTCGAGTACCAAGGACCTTACTAAGTTAAATCCGAAGCAGGTTAATATATTTAACTGCTGGGAAGAGGAAGTGCCACTGCAACCGGGAGTACTTACCGATGCTGCAGGCAAGTATGCCTTACGCTCGCTTATGGTAGCCACCCAGTGCTTGAAAGATGGTCAGTTGGATGCTATTGTTACTGCACCTATTCATAAAAGCAACACTAACGTTGCCGACTTTCCTTTTACCGGCCATACTCCTTACTTCAAAGATAAATTCGGAGCGAAGGACGTGGTTATGATCCTGTACAGTAATTCACTTCGCGTGGCACTGGCTACGGAGCATATCCCTATCTCGAAAGTAGCAGCAACAATCACAAAGGAGTTATTACAGTCTAAGATCAACATACTGCGTGATACACTGATCAAGGATTTTGGCATTGATAAACCGAAAATCGCTGTATTGGGTCTTAACCCACATGCAGGTGACGAAGGGCAAATAGGCAATGAAGAACAAACCATTATAAGGCCGGTAATTGACCAATACAAGCAAAACGGGCATCTGGTATTCGGACCATTCAGTGCAGATGCTTTCTTTGCAAGAGGCAGCTATACACAGTTTGATGCAGTATTGGCCATGTATCACGACCAGGGCCTTGTGGCATTTAAAACCCTTGCACAGGGTGAAGGAGTAAACTATACTGCCGGACTGCCGATCATTCGCACATCGCCTGACCATGGCACCGCATTTGACATAGCAGGTAAGAACATTGCTGAACCTGAATCATTCAGGGAGGCTGTGTACCAATGCCTGGACCTGATAAAACAAAGAGCAGAATATGCAGCCAATACGTCATCGCCACTAAGAAGAGGAAAGATAGACAAGGACGAAGAAACTGAAAAGACAGCCTAACTATGTACATCAAAGTATTTCACTAATCCCGCCAGTATGCTGGCGGGATTTTTATATGCATATACATTACTACAATAATAGTATAGCTATGAATAGAGATGGAGCAGCAAAAAGCATCTGGCAAAATGAATTTGAAGCCTATGAGCCACAAAACAAATTTGATACGAGCAAACGGTATGATGCGCTGATAATAGGTGGTGGTATAACCGGGCTTACGACCGCATTAATAATGCAGGAAAAGGGTTTTAACTGTATCCTTGCTGAAGCTCACAATATCGCATTCGGAACATCAGGCGGGACTACAGCCCACTTGAATACGCTAATGGATACCCCTTATTATACCATAGAACAAAACTTTAGTAAAGAAGCCGCAAGACAAGTAGCCATCGGCGCACGAGAAGCAATAGACCTGGTGGAGGGACTTGCAGCCAAATACAATATTGCCTGTGACTTCTCCTATAAAACAGCATTCCTTTTCTCCCAATCTGAACAAGAAACGGAAGAACTGCAAAAAATAATGGATGCCAATAATGCTGTTTCAGTCCTTACAAATGTAAGCAACGCTATTCCTGTGCCAATTCCCTATGAAAAAGCGATCAGTATAGAATTCCAGGCGCAAATACACCCTACAAAATACCTGCTAGGACTTGCCCGAGCTTTTGAACAACTAGGCGGCACCATCGTGCAGCATTGCATGGTGGACGGCGTAGCAGAAGAAGGAGAAGAGGTGATTGCAGATACTGCAACAGGACAAATAAAAGCGGGTGTTGCGATCTATGCCACACACATACCACCCGGCGTAAATATATTCAGTTTCCGGTGTGCACCTTACCGCAGCTATGCCATAGCTGTGACCTTAAATGACAACAACTATCCTGATGCGCTTGTATACGACATGCAGGACCCTTACCATTACTACAGAATGCATATAATAAATGGCACGAAATACCTGATAGCCGGAGGATTTGACCATAAGACGGGGCATAATTATAAAACAGAACACATATTTACTGAGCTTGAAGCATATGTTCGCAAATACTTTGATGTGGCTTCTGTGGAACATAAATGGTCGTCACAATATTATGAACCCGTAGACGGGCTACCATATATAGGCCTAATGCCGGGTAACGAACGAATATATACTGCAACAGGCTTTGGAGGAAATGGTATGATATATGGATCTCTGGCGGCTAAAACACTATGCAGCATAATACATGGTGAGCCAACGCCGTACGAGGACTTGTTTGACCCGGGAAGAATTAAGATAGTTGCCGGATTTTCCAACTTCTTGAAGGAGAACCTGGATGTGATAGGCCAGTTCGTTAGTAAGCGCTTTAGTTATGAAGAAATGAGCCATCTTGTGGAACTGGCACCCGGGACTGCAATTGTAACAAATGTAAACAACCACAAAATAGCCATATACAAAGACGAGCAGAGTCACATCTACGCACTAGACGCTACATGCCCTCATGCAAAATGCATTGTAGGCTGGAACAGCGCAGAAAAGACCTGGGACTGCCCATGTCATGGCGCACGGTTTGCACCAAACGGCGACCTGCTTAACGGGCCAGCGCAAAAGGGACTTACCCCGGTAGAATGGGATGTGATCTCAGGAATTGTATAACAACAGCGCTATTAACGCAGACTGCCACCAACAAACTTACAGTTATATGCTGTAGTGTCGCGGCTAACATGATAGATCATGATCAATGTATCATGCCTCATTTTACCATGACCATTGAACACTGTACTGTTGTTGCTGCCAAGGAATGTGAATGAATCAGTAGACCTGATAGTACAAACAGCACTATCATCAGGATCGTTAAGGAAGTTATTCATCATCAGTTCCAATGAATCGGCCAGAACGGCGTGGAAATGTACCGGGTATTGCATGATGGCCACCGGAGTTAACGAACAGGTATCCCAGCCATTGAATGTACGTATGAATTTGTCCCTGCTAAGCAGTTCACATTTAGGACCTTCGTAACCGGTAGGGCAAACACAATTGCCACCATCACATGCACCACGGTTAAAGCATACGACATCCTTGCACTTGTCTTTGTGACATGCAGTGTAAAGAACAGCTGAAAAGATAAATAGGGTTAAAAAAGCGGTAAGTAATACGTTATACTTAGGTTTCATAAATCGAATTTAGAACTGCTAAAATATTAAATGTTGGCCAAAGATAGCTTTCGACCGATAAATTTCATACAATATAGGTATTTCTGCTGAAATAAGAGGCCTGTGGGTTAGGGTATATAAAAAAAGCCCCGAGGTGCGGGGCTTGAGTTTTCACGGTGTCAGGGGAATATCTAAAAAGCTCACAGAGCCATTAACTATCTCTTTACATTGCAAACTTAATGATAAACTTTTAACCAGTTGAATATTTTTTGTAAAAATTTGTTTTTTCTGCATAATTAATCAGTGATTACAAACAAGGAACATACTGTATCTTCGCAATCTGCGTTATAAGAACAAAAGGAATTCATGGGCCGAGGCTTTTTAATACAGTTTGCTATTCTACTATTACTTGCATTCCCGGCCTGTGCACAACGTGATTTCATGAATATGCCGGACCATGATGATAAGCCGTATTACTTCGGCATCACCTTTGGGATGAACTATTCGGTACACCAGATCAACTATACTGAGTCATTTGCCAATACAGACACTTTTAAACTGCTGCAACCGCACTGGAAGCCGGGTTTTAACCTGGGGCTACTGGGTACGCTGAGGCTGAGCAAGTTTGTGGACCTGCGATTTGTGCCGTCGCTGGCATTTGCGGAGAAGAGGCTGACGTTTCAATACGGATACCCGAAGGACAGTACATCGGACAGAAGTGTAGAGTCGATATATATGCACCTGCCACTGCAACTGAAATTCAAGAGTGAGCGTATCAGGAACTTCAGGTTTTACGGGCTGCTGGGTGGTAAATTTGACTATGACCTTGCTGCCAATGCCCGCTCTCACCGACCGGATGAATTCCTGAAGATAAGCCCGGTGGACTTTGGTTATGAATTCGGCGTGGGATTTGAGTTCTTCAACCCGAACTTCATCTTTGCACCGGAGATAAAGCTGAGCCAGGGGCTTACCAACCAGCTATACAATGACCAGGGCCTGCAACTGACCAATGCGATCCATGCTCTGAACACCAGGATGATCGTCATATCCATACACCTGCAGGGGTAAGTACTTTATAATCAGCAGCTATACAGGTATTGGTCTGCAAATGCGCCAAATGATTACTTTTGTGCCCTATGAAAGAAGCATTTATAGCAGACGGGATACGCACACCCATCGGTAACTTTAAAGGCGCCTTATCGGGCATACGAGCTGATGATATGGCCGCACTGGTGCTACAGCAACTTGCAGAACGCAACCCCAACATACCTACCAACGCCATAGACGATGTGATACTGGGATGCCACAACCAAGCAGGCGAAGACAACCGTAACGTGGCCCGTATGGCACTGCTACTGGCAGGACTGCCATGGAGCGTACCCGGCGAAACCGTGAACAGGCTGTGCGCATCGGGCATGTCGGCGGTGATCAATGCGGCACGGGCCATAAAGGCAGGTGATGGTGATGTATTCATGGCAGGCGGTATGGAGCATATGACCCGCAGCCCGTGGGTGATCTCCAAAACCTCTCAGCCCTTCGGGCAGGATGCACAGATGTTCGATTCGAGCTTCGGGTGGCGGTTTGTGAACCCCAAGATGCATGAACTATACGGTACAGACCCAATGGGAATTACTGCTGAGAACGTAGCAGAACTATATAAGATCAGCAGGGAAGACCAGGACCTGTTTGCCTACCGCTCACAGATGAAGGCGGCAGCGGCACAACAAAGCGGCAGGCTTGCTGAAGAGATAACACCTGTATCTATAGCTCAGAAGAAGGGCGAACCAACCATAGTAGCCAAGGACGAATTCCTGAAGCCTACAACCACTACCGAAAAGCTGGCGCAACTGAAGCCGGCATTTACTAAAACAGGCACCGTAACAGCGGGCAATGCTGCCGGACTTAATGACGGCGCAGCAGCCCTGTACCTGCTATCGGGAGAGGCTGTAAAGACCTACAATGTAACGCCTAAGGCACGCATAGTAAGCTCAGCTGTAACAGGCGTGGAGCCACGCATCATGGGCATTGGCCCTGTAAGCGCTACTAACCTGGCACTGGCTAAGGCCGGGCTGACACTTGACGACATTGATATCATAGAACTCAATGAAGCATTTGCAGCACAAAGCCTGGCATGCATACGCCAACTGGGTATGGCTGATGACGACCCTAGGATAAACCCTAACGGAGGTGCTATAGCACTTGGACATCCGCTGGGTATGTCGGGAACAAGGATAGTGTACTCTGCTGCACTGGAGCTACAGAAACAACAGAAACGATACGCACTTGCCACTATGTGCATTGGCCTGGGACAAGGCTATGCTGTGATCATAGAACGAGTGTAACTATAACTGATAAAGAAGCCCTGCAATGATTGCGGGGCTTTTTCTATTTTAAGTACCTGTGGTTGTTGTTATTCCCAATCGGGGTAGGTGCTATTCCAACCGATCTTCTCGCCTGTTTTGCCCAAGCCAAACAGCTTGTTGAAACACATGGTAAGGCTGATCTCGTTATAAGGGCCGGCGATGTGGTAGTAGTTGCGGCCGTAATTGATGTTGAACTTATTGAGCTTAATACCAATACCAAACGCAAAGCCCGCAGCACCGGTCTGTGTTGACAATGCAAGCTCCTTGCGGTGCAGGAAGTTATAAGAACCGGTAACCACCACCCTGCTGCCAAAGGTAACCTCGGCACCGAAAATGAAGTGACGGGCTATCTTGTCCACAGTATGTTTACCACCATCGGAAGCAGTATCAGCTAGGCCTATGGAGTTGGTACCAATGAGATCCTGCGGATTGCTGTAACGGATGTCCCACTCATACAAGTGATGGATGGTGGAGAATACACGTAACGGAATATGCTTGAATCGCTTGGACACACCCAACTGCAGATCGAAAGGAACAGGCTCAGAAGGATTTGCAGCAGTGTATTTCCTGACCATTACACCCATATTCTTAGCCACGACACCGAAATCAAACATGCTGGCGGTATCGTAGTAATTGATACCGATATCCATGAGCGCGGCCATAGCCTTGTTCTCGCCGAGCTGTGATGTAGCGAGCTTTACTGAAGCACCATAACGCCAATGCTCGAGGTAGGTGCGAGATGCACCGAATGTGAATGCATTGTCGACCGCATAGAACGTACCGTAAGAATTGCCGTTGTAATCGAGGTGATCCATCTTACCATAGTTGAGGTACTGGAGGCCAAAGAAGAACGAAGTATTGAGCTTAGGTGCATGATAGCCATATTGCAGGTTAGCAATATTGATATCGGCATAGTAGGCATTGTAAGTAAGCTGAAGCTGATTATGCAGGCCCGGGCGCATCATAGCCGGATTCTGCAAAGCCAGTGAAATATCCTGCTCTGGATTGGCAACGCTCATGCCACCTAAAGCAGATACGTGGGCCGAATTGGCCATGCGCAGAAACTCGAAGGCATACTGCCCGCCGGTGACCTGTGCCGCAGCGCGATGACTGTAGCCGGCCATTAACATTATACCGCCAAGAAGGCAGGATAAGAGAGGGGCAGTAGGTGCATTGCGGCGTTTAGGATATCTCATAGGTATAGAACGTAACATCATTTAAAATATTGCATCTCATTACGACTGTACCTTCTGCATCTGCTCAATGACGAGGTTGCTGACACCGGTATTAGAGAAGCCGCCATCGTGAAACAGGTTTTGCATAGTAACCATGCGCGTGTAATCGCTGAACATAGTGACGCAGAAATTAGCGCAGTCTTCGCCGGTAGCATTGCCGAGCGGGGACATTTTTTCGGCATAATCGAAGAACACATCGAAACCGGAAACGCCTGAACCGGCGGTAGTAACCGTAGGTGACTGCGATATGGTATTGACACGTACCTTTTTAGCAAAGCCGTAGTGATAACCGAAGCTGCGCGCGATGCTTTCCAGAACCGCCTTGGCATCAGCCATATCATTATAACCCGGGAAGGTGCGCTGAGCAGCAATATAGCTGAGCGCCAGCACAGAACCCCACTCGCTGATGGCATCGGCCTTCATAGCTGCCTGCAATACCCTATGCAGGGAAAGTGCAGATATATCAAGCGTTTTCAGAAAGTTATCGTAGTTGGTATTGGTATATTCAATGTTCTTACGAACGTTTGGCGACATACCGATAGAATGTAAAATGAAATCGACCTTGCCACCCAGCACTTCCATGCTTTTTACCATCAGGTTCTCGAGATCGGCAGTAGAAGTAGCATCGGCAGGAATGACCTGTGCATTGCACTGTGCAGCCAGTTCATTGATCTTGCCCATACGCAGGGCAATAGGCGCATTGGTGAGTACGATCTGCGCACCCTGTGCCACAGCGGCAAGTGCAGTTTTCCAGGCTATAGAGCGCTCATCGAGTGCTCCGAATATTATTCCTTTCTTTCCTTTAAGTAATTGGTGTGACATATAAATGAAAATATAAGATCAATTTATAAAATGAGTCTCAGCCATGGATAGGCTGCGGATTGTAAAAATAGAAAAGAAAAAGAAAAGGACGTCGATAAATTTGAATGAAGTAGAAAGTCATAAGTAGAAAGTCGTAAGGTGTTGTTTTTTTAGTCATAAGTCGGATTTTAAGGGATGCAGGTTATGGCAGATTCTGGTAGTAGGATATGTCGAAAATGGGGTGTGATTTTCAACATTGGTCACCCCATTTTTGTTTTTCTTGCTCACCCCATTAATCTAAGCCATTGATTATCAATTGTAGTTTGGGGTGAGGGTGGCCCCATATGGGGTGACCCCTAAGGTGAGCGCGGTGTGCGGGGAGCGGGAGCGAAAAACGAGTAGTAATCCCTCCCGGGACACCCTTCCCATGGCTATCGGGGTTATGTCGAAAATGGGGTGTGATTTTCAACATTGGTCACCCCATTTTTGTATTTTTTGCTCACCCCATTCAACTAAGTCATTGATTATCAATTATAGTTTAGGGTGAGGGTCACCCCATATGGGGTGAGCCATAGAGGGAGCAACTGGTGCGGGTATTAGGGGTAAGGAATAAGGGGTAAGTGAGCTAATAGAGTACCAACCGGTAATAACAGGTAATGCGGAAAGCCGCTGCCAGGGTACAAAGATAAATGATGAACTGATACGGGTTTTTACAACATATCCACATATTGCGGTACGCATACCGCTGAAAGTGCTACTGGTAAAGGGAGCCAGGGCAAAAATGCCTAGATGAAATTATTTTGGTGAGCAGGCATGGTGTTACGCAAGTGGAAAACACTTGCGGCAGTTTAGACACAAGTCGAAAAGACTTGCGCCAATGCGGGGGAATTATTTCAGATCTATGAACTCTACCCTACGGTTTGCGGCTTTACCTTCGGGGGTGGTATTGGGTTGTAATGGTTTTGTGGCTCCGTAGCCTTTGGTTGTTAGCCTGGTGGCATCTATGCCATAAGCCACAAGGTGTTTTCTGACCTCATCGGCACGTGCTTCTGAAAGATGCATATTCATAGTTTCATCACCATCGTTATCGGTATGGCCATCTATCTGTATATTCACTGTAGGATTGCCTATGAGCCACTCCGCTAAACTTTTGATATAGCCAAAACTTGCCTCTTTGATCCCATATTGATTTGTTTCAAAATTGATGGCAT
Source organism: uncultured Flavipsychrobacter sp. (assembly GCA_964478855.1). Classification (GTDB taxonomy): domain Bacteria; phylum Bacteroidota; class Bacteroidia; order Chitinophagales; family Chitinophagaceae; genus Nemorincola. Next base: position 108,331 of record CAYZKL010000001.1, on the reverse strand, counting down.
GCGTCACTAACTTCTTCTCACTGTACAGTTTGTTCATATCGCAATATTCACATCCGGTTTTACTATCGAAAGTGATGTAGAACATTAGCCGAGGTAGTGCGTCTTTTTCTACCGGCTGCCAGCAGGATGGCGAAAGCCCTTTAGAATAGTCCATTGTTTCCCATGTTCTCGAGGGTTTACACAAGTTTTCATATAGTGTGACATTAAATTCAGTAAATGCAGCGCTCGTGAAAGATCTATATCTATCAGCCCAATTTTGGTACGACTGATTGTCTTTTGATTCAAAAAATAAAAACAATCTTACCGGACAGCAATTCTTTAACGTGCGAATGATCTCAGGCATTGATGTAGGAACGGTGTCGTGTAATATATCTGTAACATTGAAGCTGACGTAAGGATGTGTTGCGAGATGGTGCTTAAAGGTAAGATATGACATATTGTGCGAACGCCAATAAAGTATCAATTCCAGAGAACCCATTTCCAGATTACCGGAAAGTATAGCTTTTTTTATGTGTGGAATATAAAAATCATGATTTTCGTGGTCATGTATCGCAATAATTGCCGCATACATTGATCCATCAGCAAGTGATGGCCAACCTTTTTTAAGGATGTAATTCTGTAAATAGCGCGCATGAGTTGTATCTGTAATATGCATCTGCCTGCGTATACGGTGCACAGATGCGGTATCTACAGCATTCCGATATTCTTTTCTCAAAAGCTGATCCTCTTCTCCCATTTGCTTTAAGGTATCGTACACAACTGAGCGTTTTGCACGATACACTTTATTGAAACTTTCCGTATACTTTTCTTTAGCAGTACGAGTCAATTTATAACCAGATAAATATTTATTGATTGAATCGGGAGTAATTCCTTCAAACATCAAGGTATAAGGATCAATCTTTAACAGGTATTTCGCCGCGTTAATACTATCTCCAGATTTAGAAAAACTATCCATAAGATAAGCGTAAGTAAAGGTAGACCTGTCAATGGCAGAATTCAGTTGTTTTATTTCATCAGGTGTAAGTGTGTCGGCGACTACAGGCTGGGCTAATGCGCGATTAGTAAAGGTAAATAGGAAGATGATAAAAAGATATAGCGTGGTTTTCATGGCTGTATATTTTTAAAGATAAATCACACATCAAAAATGATTATCACCTGCGCACCACGATCTCTACCCTGCGGTTGATGCGGCGGCCCTCTTCGGTTTCATTTGTGGTGATCATCTTTGCCTCTCCCCAGCCTTTGGCAATAATATTGCCACTGCTTACGCCCATGACCTCCACCATCTTTGCGACCTGCTCGGCACGCTTTGAGGATAACTCTTCATTGATCATAGGAGAGCCGGTATTATCGGTATAGGCATTGACCATTACTACTGTTCCCGGCACATCGAGCCATGGCTCTACATTGCGACGGATGAGTTCTTTGTCGTCCGCAGAAAGTTCTACCTGATTGACATCGAAATGAACGGTGGCGATAATGCTGTCGTTGACGGGGGCTACATAATTGGACGGCAGCATGACGATATTACGCAGCAGTGGCTCCTGCAGGTATTGTTTGTCGAAAACAATGGTATCATCCTGCGGCTTGTGGCCCATACGCTCAGTATGTATGATGTACCTGTTATTGAGGTGCAGCGTAATGAGGTAGCTGGCATCGCCACGGTTACTCTGGCCTTTGTATATCTGTTCGCCGGTCTTAGCATTGCGGATATCGATAGAGGCGTAATTGAGCCTGAGCATGGTAATGCAATCGTACACGCAGCCCTTGAGGTAGCTGACAGGTATGGGCTGACGATCGTAAGGCAAGGGGGTTTCGTAAATATCGAAGTTGCCTGCGGGGCCCTGCCTGTCGGACCCGAAATAGAGCTTTGTGCCATCGAGTGTAACACAAGCACTCTTCTCATCGTGCGGGGTATTGATGGGATAGCCGAGATTGACGGCCTTGCCAAAAACTGAATCATTGATACGGCTGCTCATGAATATATCTGAGCCGCCCATACCAGGCCAATAGTCGCTGGTGAAGTAGAGTGTCTTATTATCCACATTGATGTAGGGCGCTGTCTCATTGCCGGGGGAATTGACACCGGGGCCTGCATTAACTGGTTCCTGCCACATACCATTCTCGAAGCGGGATATCCAGATATCGTAACCACCATATCCATCCTGCTTATCGGATACGTAGTAGAGTTCCTTATTATCTGGTGAAACGGAAGGCATGCCCTCGTAGATAGGTGTATTGATATTGGCACCGAAAGCCTGGGGGATGGTCCACTGGCTGTCGTTGGCGACACGGTATGCGGTGAACAGATCGCACCCGCCCTCGGCCCAAGCATCGAGGCTGCGGTTGTCGCACCGGGCAAAGAAGAGGTAGTGACCATCGGCAGAAATGAACAAACCGAATTCGCTATTGGGTGTGTTGATGAACTCGCCCATATTGCGGCAGGCCAACCAGCCACCGCAGGGATCATAGTCTGCATGGAAGAAATCATCGTCCATATTATTGACCCTGCGTGTAAAGTAAAGGTTCTGAGAATCGACGGCCATAGAAGGGAACAGCTCGGGATCACGGCTATTGATACGCGGGCCGAGATTGACCGGCCACGGCGCATTGAGCCAGCCACCGGTCTCCTTCATAAAGTAAGCCTGCTCGCGCAGGCGATCCCACTCGCCACTGTCACGGACGGCAAAGGTATTGATGAGTTGTAAAGCACTGTCGGCACGGCCACTGTAGAGGAGGCACTTAGCGAAAGGCTTAGCAAACTGCTTACGGCCATTACGGCAATAGGTGGACGCATTGCGGAAAACACGAGCAGCATCCCTGAACTTATGCGCATCGAAATACCAACGACCAAGCTGGCTGTAGGCATCGGCATCGGAACGGTCTTTGCGGATAGCATGCTCCATGGTGCGGCAAGCCTTATCGAGCTTCTTTGCAGCCTTGTAGTGCATGGCAGCAGTATAGTGCCGCATAGCACCGCCTGACTGCGCAACAGCTACCACAGACAAAGACAAACAATAAAGGAAAAATAATAACCTGAGCCTCATTCCGTGGTGAAAAATACGGCAAAAATAATAAGCATTCACATTCGGTTATAAAACAGGAACTTTGTACTTTCAATTACCCAGAGTATCATACGCATGTCAACAACGATAATTTGTCCGAGCTGTAAAACGGAATTTGAACCTACATCTGCCATCGCCCAATCGGTAAAAGATGAGCTGACCAAGGAGTATAACCAGAAGTGGACGGACCTGGCAAAACAGAAGGATGACCAATTCAGACAAAAGGAACTGCAATGGCAGCAACAACAGCAGGAACTGACCCGCAAACTGGAAGAAGATAAAAGAAGTATAGAGGCACAACTGCGCCAGGAACTATCGGTAAAGGTAGGTGCGGACTACGAGCATAAACTACGCCTGCTGGAAGACGCCAACAAGACGAGCGAGGCAAAACTGGCAGAGTCGAGGCAGAAGGAAATGGAGTTCCTGAAAAAAGAACAGGAGCTGGTGCGGAAATCGCAGGAAATGGACCTGGAAATGCAGCGGAGGATGATGGAGGAACGCAACAGGCTATCGGAACAAATAAAGAAGGAAGAGGAAGAAAGGAACAAGCTGCGTGACATGGACTACCAGATGAAGCTGAAAGAAAGAGATAAGCAACTGGAAGACCAGAAGAAACTGATAGAGGAAATGAAGCGCAAGAGCGAACAGGGCTCGATGCTACTGC
>CAYZKL010000001.1:102848-104536 GCA_964478855.1 uncultured Flavipsychrobacter sp. | reverse complement strand
ACGCAACAGCTTTGGGCAGGAATGCGGCAAGATCATATTTGAGAGCAAGCGCACCAAAGACTTTAGCGAGGACTGGATAGAAAAGCTGAAGGCGGATATGCGCAGCCTGGGTGCGGATGTGGCAGTAATAGTAACACAGGCAATGCCGAAGGAAATGACCACATTCGGCGAGAAGAACGGGATATGGGTATGCAGCTTCAGCGAGGCAAGAGCTGTGGTACATGTGCTGCGCGAGCTGATACTGAAAGTATATAACGCATCGAAAAGCCAGGAGAACAAAGGCGATAAGATGACGCTGCTGTATAACTACCTGACGAGCAGTGAATTTGGTACACAATGGAATGCCATAAGAGAGGGATTCCTGTACATGAAAATATCTATACAGAAGGAACGTGACCAGATGGAGAAACTATGGAAGGCCCGCGAAAAGCAACTGGAAAAGGTGGTGCTGAATGCAGCTTTCATAAAGGGATCGATAGAGGGTATAGCGGGACAAGATGTGGATATGAACCTACTGCCCGAAGCTGATGACCATCTGCTGAGCGAATAGCGAACTTACTTTACTTTATGCTTGAATAACTGGCGCCTCACATTCTTTGTGATCTCGTCACCATTGGACTTGATGTATGCGCGTATCTTTCGCACATAATCGAAGTAGCCAAGCTGCATGCGGATAACGAACGCGGATAGTATGACCAGGCATGCAGCCCACATGAAATAAGTAACCAGCGGGTCGTTACCAACATATAACAAGACAAAAGAAGCAAGAAACAGGAAGGCACAGAAAATAATGATCAGTAACGGGCCACCGGCATCGATGGTGCGTAAACGCGATGTAACCGTGACCCTGGTGCGATTGCCTACTTCCTCGAGCTCTACTGATGTGACGGGCAATGTCTTGATACCCGTGACCTGCTCGGCATGAGGTATTATCTGCAGGGCCTGCTCATTTTCCAGCACCTCGAAATCGAGGCCATGAATACGCAACTGGCTGCCTATGAACCAGTATTTGAGATGCTCAGCCGGTATGGGAAACTTGTAACGACGTTTTATTGTGAACAACATGCTGCCCTATTATACCTGTAAGGTACAGGTATAGCACATAAGGACAAAATAATTAATGATTAATAACTAACCATAAACAAATCAGACACAGGAGGTTATCGACGAGCTACGAGCGATGTTTCGCTGCGATCTGCTCTAAAGTCTCGGCATCCTGAGGAGATAATCCTTTGGGTACCGTGATATTTACAGTGACATAGGCATCGCCGCGCTTTATAGGGTCGGCATAGTTGGGCATACCCATTTCCTTCAACCGGAAAGTCTTGCCGCTGTCTGTACCTGCGGGGATATTGATGTTGATGGTCTTGTCTATGGCCTTTACAGGTAGTTTGCCGCCCAGTATTGCGGTAAAGGCATCGAGCGGGGCTGAGAAGTATAAGTCGTCGCCTTTGCGGTCGTAAACGGGGTGCTTTTGTATATGGATGGTAATGAACAGATCGCCGGGTGTACCGCCATTGATACCCGGGCCGCCTTTCTCTTTCATGCGGAGTACCTGGCCCTCTGCGATGCCCGGCCTTAGTTTCATATTCAGCTTTTGATCACCAAGGTTTACCTGGCGCTCAGTGCCATGGAAAGCTTCATCTAATGTGAGTGTAGTTTCGGACTGGTAATCTTCGACCTTCATC
>CAYZKL010000001.1:92039-102838 GCA_964478855.1 uncultured Flavipsychrobacter sp. | reverse complement strand
GCGGCCACTGCCACCAAAGCCGCCGGCACCACCGCCTCCAAAAAAGGATTCGAAAAAGTCGGAGAAGCCGCTGTCTTCTGAATAGTATTCTGTACCGCCTGCCCTACCCGACCTGCGCCTTGCATTGGACCTGAAAGGATCGCCCTGCTGCTGGTATGATTGCCAGTTCTCGCCGAGGTTATCGTACTTCTTGCGTTTTTCGGCATCGCCGAGGACATCATTGGCCTCATTGATCTCTTTGAATTTTTCTTCAGCCTTCTTATCGCCGGGGTTCTTGTCGGGATGGAATTTGACCGCCAGCTTCCTGTATGCTTTCTTTATTTCTTCCTGAGAAGCAGACTTTGCAACTCCCAGTATCTTATAATAATCTTTGTATTCCATGGATTCAAACTTCACAAATGCATTACACCAAAACCATCACCGTCATTACCTGAGTACCTGGAAAGAATTAAAGAAGGTGTTTATCTCTGCGCTGGTGTTATAGTTCTTCTTTACAATAGCCGTGAGATCGTACTTTTTGTTCTGGATGATGTACTCCTTGACAATAGTGACGGTATTATCACCTTCCCTGGAATAAATAAAAGTACGGCCTTTATAGCCATTGAGCTGAATAGGCTGAGAAACGATATCGTCTATTTCCGTAAAGTCAGTTTTGCGGTGATTGATACTGCTGTCGAGGGCTGCATTAAGGGTGGTTGAATCGGATGTAAAGCGCTGTGGACAATCGGTATAGGAGACCTGGAACATTTTGAACTTATCGAGGGCGAAAGTTCCGGGCTTCCATGTTACATAATGTACGACCTGCTTGCCAAAAACAGTTGCTTCGGTCTTATCGACAGTTTTAGGATGCGGGGGCATCTCTATAGAAAATGCTCCCGACTGGGATGTATAACGTGACCATGAAGAGAATTTTTCTTCGCTACATGCCGGCAGCAATAAAATGCAAAGACCAATACTTACCAGATGAATAAACTTACGCATAGTTATAAAAATTACCTCTTGTGTATTTTGTACTAAAATATAAAATTAGGCTTATAGTTTTATTATTTGCCAATTTTTTCTGAAAATACCGCTCATTATAAGAAAACCGGCCCCTGCGAAGCAAGGGCCGGTTTCTTATTGAGTATCAATAAAGGACTACTGCTCCAGAACAAAGTGGAATACAGTGTTTTCAGCTGCAGAGTGCAAGTTGAGGATATACATACCATTAGCAAGTGTATTGCCAAGCTGTATACGCTCGTTGATCTTACCACCCTTAACATCAACCTTGGTGGTGTAAACAACCTGGCCAAGCATGTTAGTCACTTCGATAGTTACATTTTCGTCAGTTGCTGTAGCGAGGTTTCCTTTGATAGTAAATACACCCTTGTTAGGGTTAGGAACCAATGATACGTCGCTGATCTTATTTACGTTCTTAACACCTACGTTATCAAATACGCGGAGATTAACTGTCTGATAAGTAGAGCGGCTACCGCAAGAGTTATGACTGCTTACCACGCAACCTACCACATCTCCATTGAACAATGCGTTGGTAGTGAATACAGGTGAAGTAGCAGCAACTAGGTCACCATTTACCTTCCATTGATAAGTAGCACCAGTACCTGCATTTGCAGACTCTGCAGTAAATGTTACTGTAGTGCCCTGAGCAACTGTAGTACCAGGGTTAGCTGTGATATCAACAACAGGTAATGCCGGAGAATCAAGAACAATGGTAACGTTGTTACTGAATGCTATATCAGACAGGCGGCAATCGTAATTGCTGGTCATAACCAGGAATATGATATCGCCATCGCCGGGAGTATAGCTCAGAGTTGTACCAGTACCTATTTCTACACCATTCTTCTTCCAAGAGTAAACAGGTGATGTACCTTCGAAAGTTTTAGCTGCGGCAAATGAAACACTTGAGCCAGGGCAAAGAACATTACCCGGAGTAGGTGTAATGCTTACTGTAGGCAATCCTGCAGGAGTAACTGTAATAGTATGCGTAGCTACTGCTGTAAGAGGTGATGCGCAATGTGCATTACTTGTAAGTGTAACAGTGATCACATCATTATCGGCAGGGGTATATATATATGAACTTCCGAATCCGCCAACAGGCATTCCGTTAACCTTCCAGTTATAAACAGGTGCAGTACCCTCATTCACAGGTAAAGCACTGAATGTGGTAGTGCTAACAGCACAAACCGTGAACGTACCGCCGGTTGTAGTGATATCAACTGCCGGAACTACCACAGCGTCGACAACGATAGTTGCTGAATCATTCATATTGCTGGTACAACCAGATGTCATATGAGTGGCCACAACTTTATAGTCGCCAGCACCTGTATGAGCACCCAGATCGAGCGGTAAACCCGTACCTGCCCATGGTGTTCCTTCAGGAGTGAGTCCGTTATAAAGTTGATAAGTAACGCCACCTAGGTCTGAACCGCTGAGTAATACATGCATACCGACGCCACCAGCGCAATAATTACCACCACCTGAAACTGTATAAACTACAGGGGCAGGTTTAACCGTAACCAAAGCACTTGAAGTCATAATACCTGAGCAACCAGCCAGAATATCAGTAGCGATAACTGTGTAGGTACCTGCAACAGTTTGTAAACCAAAGTCAAGAGATGCACCAGTACCCGGAAGCGGAGCGCCTACCGGAGTGCTGCCATTGTATAACTGATAGTTGAAGCCAGTAGCTGAGCCACTCAATGTGACGTGAACACCGGTATCACCAGCGCAGAAACTACCACCACCCATAACTGTATAAACAGTAGGTAATGGATTAATAGCTATAGTAGCAGATGCTGTCATGTTATTAACACAGCCGGTAGATAGATTGGTAGCTACGACAGTATAAACACCTGCAGTAGTACGGAAACCAAAATCAAGCGCAGAACCTGTACCAGATAAAGTAATACCGGCAGGAAGACCATCAACCATCAATTCGTAATTAACACCGGTATTAGACAGTGCCAGGCGAACATGATGGCCAACACCACCTAAACAATATGTACCACCACCTGTAACATTATAAGCTGCAGGAAGCGGGTTGGTGAGCACTGTAGCAGTACCTGACATTGTGCTAGTACAAAGTGTAGACGGATCAGTAGCTATAATGGTATAAACACCTGTAACTGTCTGAAGTCCGAGATCGAGCATGGAACCGGTGCCGGATGCAGCGAAGCCCACAGGGGAACCAGCAACATACGGTTGGTATTCTATACCCGGAGTAGAGTTGCTAAGTAATACATTGACGCCAGATCCACCAACACAATAGCTACCACCACCAGAAACTGAATATACAGCAGGCAGTGTATTTACTGTAACTGTAGCACTGCCGGTCATATACTGACTGCAGCCAGTAGCCGTTGTAACAGCGCGAACTGTATAAACACCAGGTATTGTCTGAGGTCCAAAATCAAGCGGCAAGCTATTACCTGCCAGAGCGGTGCCTACCGGAGTAAGTCCACGATATAATTGATAAGAAGTACCAACATCAGAACCATCAGTACCTACCGGAGATCCGGGATAAGTGATGCAGTAAGGACCACCACCCGTCACTGAATATAATGTAGGTAACGGATTAACAGATATAGTAGCACTGCCGGCCATATTACTAGGGCAACCAGTTGCTGTACTAGTCGCTACTACCGTATATGTACCTGCGGCGGTTATTGCGCCGAAATCCAATCCGGAATTTGCACCTGCTACTGCAGCGCCTACTGCAACACCTGCATTATACAATTGGTAGTTGATACCTATAACTGAGAAATTAAGCCCGACATGAACACCTAAACCACCGGTACAATAATTACCACCGCCTGTTACAGTGTACACAGTAGGCAATGGATTAATTGCAATAGTGGTGCTACCCGACATATTATCAGTGCAACCATTAGCAATATTAGCAGCTACGATAGTATACAAGCCGGGTAGAGTCTGCAGCCCCATATCAAGAGCACCTGTAATACCCGGTAACGGGCTACCTACAGCAATACCATTGCGATATAACTGATATTCAACGCCACCATCTGAATTACTGAGGTTAACATGAACACCTGAATCACCGGCGCAATAAGGGCCACCACCAGTAACAGTATACTGTACCGGTAAAGGACTTGTAGAAACAAACTGAGTACCTGCCATATTGCTTGTACAAAGAGTAGCCGCATCAACGGCCGTAGCCGTATAAGGACCAGAACCAGTTTGTGCGCCGAAATCCAGCGGACCACCAACACCATTAACCGGAACACCAACAGGGGAACCGCTTAATAATAGTTGATATTTTACGCCAAGGTCAGAATTAGAAAGACCGACATGAACACCTATACCACCTGTACAATAAACACCGCCACCAGTAACATTGTATATAACCGGAGGAGTGTTGATACTAACAGTAGCTGAACCATTCATATTGCTGGAGCAACCAGTAGTAGTATTTGTAGCAACTACAGTATATATGCCTGTAGCAGTAATGAGACCAAAATCGAGACCTGAAGTAGAACCGGGAAGCGGGCTACCCACTGCAATGCCTGACTCGTAGAGTTGGTAATCAACACCGACAGCAGACCCATCGATGCCAATATGAACACCGGAGCCACCAGAGCAGTAACCACCGCCACCAGTAACATTATTAATTGCAGGAAGCAGTTCTACCATCATTGATTTAGTAGTATAGCATCCGGTTGGTGCGAAGCATGTTATAACAACAGAACCTGCAGATACACCAGTGACAACACCTGTAGTAGTATTAACAGTAGCAATACCCGGCAAACTGCTAGACCAGGTACCTGAACCTGTTAATGTCACAGAAGAGCCGACACATACACTTGAAGGACCGGTTATAGGTGCGGGAACAGGATTAACTGTAACCGACTGAGTGGTATAACAACCGGTAGGTATTGTATAAGTAATATTTGGTGTACCCAAAGAGACACCTGAAACAAGACCGGTAGATGGTACAACAGAAGCCTCGAATGAGTTACTGCTGCTCCAGGTACCCGAAGGCGACGCATTAGTATACAGTGTAGTACCACCTAAGCATACGCCCGGGCTACCGACAATAGGTGCCGGTAAAGCATTTACAGTAACAGGTAAGTAAGAAGAACATCCGTTAGGTACGGTATAAGAGATGTTAACTGTACCAACAGTAACACCTGTAACTATACCTGAAGCTGAACCAACTGTGGCCAATGCACTATTAGCACTGCTCCATACACCACCGGTAGTTACATCAGCAAGAGCGGTAGTAGTACCGGGACAAACGTTGTTAGATCCAGTAATCGGTTGCGGTGCAACATTTACTACAACAGAAGTCGTTCTAGTACAACCGGTTGGAGCGGTATATGTAATGTTAGTAATACCCGGAGACATGCCTGTAATAATACCGGTGCCTGCACCAGCTGTTGCAATTACAGTATTTGCACTTGACCATGTACCACCGGCAGGAGTGCTGGTATAAGTAACAGGAGTACCTGTACAAAGATTTGTAGAACCGACAATAGGAGTAGGCGGTGCATTTAATATGACTTGTTTGCTATCAGAGAACGCATTTGAACTACCGCAACTAACCCGTGTACGATACCATTTGGTAGCAGCAACAGAAGCAGAGTAGAAATTATTTGTAGCACCAGCTATGTTTGTCCAGGTGCTGTTGTCATTAGAAGACTGCCACTGGTAAGTGAAACCAGAGAACGGTATTGTATTGTTGAAATACATATTTGCAGTGTACGGAGCACAACCCACCGCCTGATCGATAGTGATGGTATCTGCACCAGGATCAAGAACAGGAGTACCTGAGCAAGCCGGATTCTGTATCCTTACAAAATAATCCCTGGTATCGCATGAATAAATATTACTTGCCGAAGGGCAAGAAGGTACGGCAGGATAATTAGGATAGAACCCTGTACAACCACCGCCGCAACAACCATTGTAAGCTACGATGACCCTCATTCTGTAAACGCCCGGAGTGATGCCGGTACCCGGTATCATTATTGACTGACTAACAGGCGACCCGCTGAAATAAGCAGTACCACCTACAGACTCAAGACTAGAGAAATTACCATCGCCATTAAAGTCGATCCATATCTGATCGGTCTGGCATGAAGTGTTGCTACCCAGAGTTGCAGTATACATACTACCCATGAGTAATGTACAGCCTAAAGTTGCGGACTGATCGATATAAGCAGAAGATGGACATGCAGAGTTATCTGTTATAGACGTACCGTAAGCACCTGAGAGCATGAACGGGCTGCTACTGGAACCAACATACCATTGATTACTACATACACCTGCAGGATAGTTACATGAAGGTGTAGCACAAGCAGCAGGTACAACGCCTAAAGCTGCAAAAGTATTATTAGATATAACGGATCCACCTGAAGGGCAAGAAACAATACAACGGAAATATGTATTACCACTAATACCTAATTGAGTATAAGTAGATGTAGTAGCACCGGTTATGTCAGTGAAACCAAATGTGCTGAATGCAGACGACTGCCACTGATAAGTAAGGCCGCCACCACCAGTAGTGCCTGACAAGCTTAACACAAAAGGAGTAGAGATACTACCCGAAGCAGGAGCCACGCTAGCTGTACCACTTGAAGGAGTACCAGAACATGGTAAAGCACCTGTACCGGTAACTAATACATTTACAGCTGTAGGTGTTCCACCTACTAATGTAATATTGCTGCTATAAAAGCTGTAAGTAGTTGGTTTAAAACGAACATATATAGTACCTGAAACACTACCGCCGGAAATAGACATTGTTATGGGCGAAGTAGAGAAGCCGCTGGTAGGATTTGTAGATATCTCGAAATCAGTGGGGGGAGTAACAGCAATTGAAGATCCGATCAAAAAGCTACCACTAACACCGAAAGACATTGTACCGGAAGTAGCACCAACAGTGACTGCGCCGAAAGATAATGCCAAAGGAGTAACGTTGAGTGTTGGACCATATATAGTTACAGAACCATCGCCAGCAGAATTATAGCCACGATCATTAACCAAATTTGAGATATCGCCGCCATCTGAATTAGGGTAAGAAGATCCACCGCCACCACTGCCATAGTAGCCACCGCCACCACCATACCAACCACTACCACCACCGCCTGCATAGTAGCAATATGCATCTCCACCATAACCAAAGTCTCCGCTGGCAGCACCATAATAAGCCCCTGCACCACCATAGTATTCAGTACCACCGGCACCACAACCACCAGCCCAGTAGCTACCGCAACTAACACCATCATCACCCCTGCTGCCACCGGCATCAGCACCGTTATCACCACAATTACAGTTAGCACCACCGCCACCTGCAGCTACCAATATTCTATCATAAACGGAACCACCACTAATTCTGATATCAGAAGCACCTCCACCGCCACCACCATAAAAAGAACCTCCACCACCACCATTGAAACCACCTGATGGTATGGAGCAACAACCGAAGGCATCTCCACCTTTTCCTCCAACATAAATTGTCAATACCTCACCAGGATATACTGCGAGATCGCAGACTATATGCCCTCCCTTACCACCTGTAGAACTGCAACTGGAGCTACCTCCGGTAGCACCCTGCATATCAATACCGATGCTAGTAACACCCGCACCAACGGTAAATGTGTACACTCCCGGAGAGTTGTAAGTAGTGGTTTGTGCAAAACCAGAAACACTTAATCCTGTTAAAATAAATAAGAGGAAAAGCAGTTTGTAAGAGTAGTTTTTTTCATTTTTTAGTAAGGTTTTATTTGTGGTATTAAACAAGAATTGTTAATGAAGCGTAAAGGAAATACAGGTAATTCGATACCAAATAACAGAGTGCATTTATCTGTTAATTTACATAAAGTAAAGGCGGTATCAAATACATATAGGGTGACATAAAAATTATATTTGGTAATAAAGTTATAACGTTTGTTTGATATTTTAAATTATTACTTCTTTTTTTATTTAAATAATAATACTATTTCATCATGGAATGTCGGCGCTGATTGAAAAATAACATATTAAATAATTGATTTTCAGTATTATATGAATATAATAATTATCATTTTAAATTTACTTAAATTTATAAAGAAATAAAAAAGGCTCCGTGAAACACGGAGCCTTTTTTAACATAAAACAATTTTTTATTGTTCAATCACAAAGTGGAAAACTGTGTTCTCATTCTCAGAACGGAGATTGAGCAGATACATACCATTTGCCAGTGAACTATTTAACTGTATTGCTTCATTTAACTTGCCATTCTGAACATTTACTTTGTTAGTAAATACAACCTGGCCAAGCATATTGGTCACTTCAATAGTTACTTCATGAGCAGTTGTATTAGCTAATGATCCTTTAACTGTGAAAGTACCTTTATTAGGATTAGGCAATAATACTATATCATTACCAGAGTTGATATTTGCAACACCAACATTGCTGAATACCCTTACAGGGAGTGATTGTAAACCAGAGCGGCTACCGCAAGAATTATGGCTGCTTACCACACAACTTACAACATCTCCATTCATAAGATTGTTAGTAGTGTATGAAGGTAAGGTAGCACCTGCTACAGGATTGCCATTGACCCTCCACTGATAAGTAGCCCCAACACCTGCATTAGCAGATACTGCAGTGAATGTAACATTGTTGCCCATTGCAAAAGTAGTACCAGGATTAGCTGTGATATCTACAACAGGTAATGCCGGTGAATCAAGTACCATAGTAATGTTATTACTATACACTGTATTTGCAAGACGACACTCATAATTACTATTCATCAACAGCATAACTACATCGCCATCAGCCGGAGTATAAGTGTATGCAGCAGATGTGCTGACAGTAACACCGTTACGCTTCCACTCGAAAGTAGGAGCAGCACCACCGTTTGATGTAGTTGCTGAGAATGAAGCAGTAGCACCAGGACAGATAACAGCACCAGGATTGGCAGTGATACTGACAACAGGTAATGCGCCAGGAGTAACAGTGATCGTATGAGTTGTTACAGCTGTTGCAGGAGTAGCGCAATGAGCATTGCTGGTAAGCATGACAGAAACTACATCATTATCTGCAGGAGTGTAGATATAAGAACTTCCTAAGCCACCAACAGGTAAACCATTCACTTTCCAACTATATACCGGTGAAGTGCCTCCGTTTTCCGGAATTGCAGTAAATGTAGCCGGAGCAACATTACAGATTGTATCTGACATACTGCTTGTAGTCATAGTAACAGAAGCTGCAACTACTGAATCAACAGCAATAGTAGCAGTTGAGAGCATTACATTAGAACATCCTGTAAGAGGATTAGTAGCAACTATGGAATAAGAACCAGGATTGGTATGCGCACCGAGATCAAGTGGCAAACCTGTACCAGCCCATGGCGTACCTTCTACAACGGTATCATCAATGTATAACTGATACATTACACCACCAAGGTTAGAACCGCTGAGCAGTACATGCACTCCTGTACCACCGGCACAGTAGTTACCACCACCTGAAGTAGTATAAGCGACAGGCAATGCCTTAATAACAACTGAAGCACTTGAAGCCATACTGTTATTACATCCGGCAAGAACATCTGTAGCAATAGCCGTATAAGTACCTGCAGCAGTTTGTAAACCAAAATCAACATCAGCACCGGTACCAGTAACCGGAGCACCCATAGCAGTAACACCATTATATAACTGATAAGAAATACCGATAGAAGTACCGCTTAAAGCTACATGAACACCGGTATCACCTGCACAATAGCTACCACCACCTGTTACTGTGAAAACAACCGGTAATGAATTGATATTGATAGTAGCAACGCCATTCATATTAGCTACGCAACCAGTAACATTGTTAGTAGCTACAACTGTGTAAGGACCAGCACCTGTCTGGATTCCAAAGTCGATTGCTGAACCTGTACCATTAACAGGAGTTCCTATATCAGAAGCACTTAACTGTAACTGATAAGTAATACCTGAATTAGACAATGAAAGACCAGTATGAAGACCTGCACCACCTGCGCAATAAGTACCACCACCGGTAACATTATAAGTAGCAGGTAACGGATCGATAGTAACATTAGCTGTACCAGCCATGTTGATACTGCAACCTGTACCTGAACCTGTAGCTACAGCAATATAGACACCAGCTGTAGTTTGCATACCAAAACTAATAGCAGCACCCGTGCCACCAACTGGAAAACCTACAGGAACACCAGCAACATAGAGTTGGTAATCAACACCGAGCTGAGAATTGCTGAGCACAAGCTCAACACCTGAACCACCTGAACAGTAATGTGACGGGCCTGATACTGATAATGAATAAACATTAGGAAGATTGCTTATTGTAACTACTGTACTACCTGTCATAGGTTGTGCACAACCAGTAGTTGCATTAATAGCCAATACTGTGTAAACACCAGGAGTAGCCTGAGGTCCGAAATCGATAGGAGCACCAGTACCCAATACCGGAGCACCTGCGAGGGTAGGACCATTATATAATTGGTAAGTAATACCTACGTCAGAACCATCGATACCTATGGAAGCACCACCCGAACCAACACAGTATGGACCACCGCCGGTAACAGTATATAAAGTAGGCAATGGATTAACAGTAACAGTAGCTGTACCAGCCATAGTGTTAGGACATGCTGTAGCAATGTTTGTAGCTATAACTGTATAAGCACCAGTTGCAGTCTGTAAACCGAAGTCGAGACCTGCGTTAGAGCCATGAACCGGAGCACCTACAGGAGTAACGCCATTATAAAGCTGATAGTCGGTACCAGTAATAGAGAAATTAAGACCAACGTGAACACCTGCGCCACCTGCGCAGAAGTTGCC
>CAYZKL010000001.1:72240-92029 GCA_964478855.1 uncultured Flavipsychrobacter sp. | reverse complement strand
GTAGGTAATGGATTAACAAAAATGGTAGCACTACCAGACATTGTGTTGCTGCAACCGTTAGCTACATCTGCAGCAATAACAGTATAAACGCCCGGAATTGTCATTGGATTATCAAGAGCATCCATATCAAGCGGACCGCCAACACCTGGTTTCGCAGCATCTACAGGAACACCATTGCGGTATAACTGATACTCTACACCACCTGCTGAACTGCTCAATATAACATGAACACCTGCATCACCGGCGCAATAAGGGCCACCGCCTGTAACTGAGTAAGCAGTTGGTAAAGCACTGGTGGAAACATATACAGTACCTGTCATATTGCTGGAACAAAGAGTAGCTGTATTAGTAGCAGAAGCTGTATAAGCACCTGAAGCTGTTTGCAGACCGAAATCGAGAGGACCACCTACACCATTGACAGCTGCACCTACCGGTATGCCATCTACATATAGCTGGTATTTAACTCCGAGATCAGATGTAGATAAACCTACATGAACACCAATGCCGCCAATACAATATACACCGCCACCTGTAACTGAATAAACTGTAGGTGGAGGATTAATAGAGATAACAGAAGAACCATTCATGCCGTTTTGGCAACCTGTAGTAGCGTCAGTAGCCTGAACGGTATAAACGCCTGTAGCAGTAAACAGACCAAAATCGAGGCCTGAAGTAGAGCCTGCCAATGCAGCACCAACAGGAGTAGATCCGAGATATAACTGATAGTTAACACCATTCAAAGAACCATCGATGCCGACATGAACCCCTGAACCACCTGTGCAATAACCTCCACCACCTGTCATATTATTAGCGGTAGGAGTTAAGTAAACAGCAAGAGGCTTAGAGACAGAACAGCCTGTAGTGCCATCGGTATA
Organism: uncultured Flavipsychrobacter sp.; assembly: GCA_964478855.1. Classification (GTDB taxonomy): domain Bacteria; phylum Bacteroidota; class Bacteroidia; order Chitinophagales; family Chitinophagaceae; genus Nemorincola. The sequence continues at coordinate 91,154 of CAYZKL010000001.1, read as the reverse complement.
AACAATAACGGTAGAACCTGAAGACACGCCAAAGGCATCGCCTGAAGTTGGATTGATAGAAGCGATACCCGAGAAGGTAGAAGACCATGTACCCGTACCCGGATTAGTAAGCGTTGTAGTAGCACCTACACAAACACCTGAACTACCAGAGATAGGTGCAGGGAGGGCATTAACTGTAACCGGCTGCGTAGCGATACAACCTGTAGGAAGCATATAAGTAAGTACCGGAGTACCTAAAGCCACACCTGAAACCAGACCTGAAACAGGAACAACAGATGCCTGGAAAGAATTACTGCTGATCCATATTCCACCAGGAGTAGAGTTAGACAATAATAAAGTACCTCCTAAGCAGACGTTGCTGCCACCTGTAATTGGAGCAGGAGGAGGATTGACAGTTATCGGATACATAGAGAAGCAACCTGTAGGCAATACGTAAGAAACTGTTGCGGAACCTGCACTGACACCAGTAACGGTGCCGGTAAGCGAACCGACAGAAGCTATACCAGAATTGCTGCTAACCCATGTGCCACCAGTAGTGACGGTAGTAAGCGTAGCGGTAGTACCTATACACACCTGGGATAATCCAGAAATTGGTTGAGGTGTGGGGTTGATACCAACGGTAGTGCTTCGGGAGCAACCGGTGGGTAGTGTGTAATTTATGGTGGTGACACCCGGTGCCATACCTGTGATGAGACCTGAAGTGAGGCCAACAGTAGCAACAGTAGTGTTACCACTTACCCATGTGCCGCCAGGAGTAGTACCTAAAGTAATAGGAACGCCCACGCATAGATTAGTAGAGCCGGAGAAAGCAGCAGGAGGTGGGTTCAAAGTCATTTTAATACCGTCTGAGAAAGACTGAGGCGTACCACACTTAACCTTCATACGATACCATCTTGTAGCGCTGACTGTTGTAGAATAAATTCTTTGAGTAGCACCTGCTATATCTGTCCACGCAGCACTATCAGGAGAAGACTGCCACTGATACGTAAGGCCTGTCATAGTTACAGGATCGGTGTATAAGATATTTACAGGGAATGGATTACAGCCAACACTCGCATCTGCCATAAGCGTTCCCGGAGTGGGTGCACCGCTACATGGAGGATAGAAACAATTGACTGTAGCAGCCCAACCTGAATAGGTAACAGAACCATCGGATGTATACCTGATAGTCAACGAACCATCAGAAGCTGTAGATGTAAAAGTTGGAGGCAGAGAAGTATATGTACCTATAAGTGGTGCAGCTGTAGAGTTACCATTGTAAATATACAGACGGTCGCAGCAGGTTTCTATATTGAAAGAGCTGAATGCGATCTGAAGTTTTGCGCCAGGAGAGCCAGCCAGAAATGTATACGTAGCATTTTCATTATCTGTGTAGTTACCTGAAGGCCCGCCACTGTCATAAAAGTCTGCACTACATGTAGTAGTTGTGCTTGATCCTGTTCTTGGCATTACAATAACTGAAGGCGCTACGGTAGCATTGACAACAGTAGAATATGAAGTGCCTGATGACGGGCAGGTAACCGCCAGCCTGTAATAAGTGGTAGCACTGATACCGGTAAAGGTATATGCCGCTGTAGTAGCCCCAGGCACATCACTGAAGAATGCAGTAGGGTAAGAAGAAGATTGCCACTGGTAAGTAATACCACCGCCAGTAGAAGAACCTGAGTTAGTTAGATTAAATACTGTAGTACCACCGCCGGTAGTAGGTGAAATAGTCGAAGTACCACCAGTAGTAGTACCGGAACAAGGGAACACACCCGTACCAGTAACGGCAACATTACCACCAGGCGTACATCCGCCGGTGATGGTTATGTTACCTGAATAAGAAGAGTAACCTGCCGGATTGAACCTAACATAAATGGTAGTAGGAGTTAAATTTGGCGGAGTGTACGTAACTGTAATAGGAGTAGTAACGAACGGACCAAAAGAAGATGTAGCAATTTCAAAACCTGATGGAGGAGTAATAGTCATCGGGCCTGAGCAAAGGTTAGAACCATTTATTGAAAATGTACTAGTAGGAGAAACTGAACCTACTACTACTGAGCCAAAAGAAAGTGCAGTAGTAGACACATTAAGCGTTGGGCCGATAATAGTAACGGAACCATTGCCTGTAGTATTGTATCCCTGGGTATGTGTGAGTGAAGTGATGTTACCGCCATTTGCTGCCGGGAATGAAGAACCACCACCACCGCTGGAGTACCTGCTACCGCTGCCGCCGCCATAATAGCCGCCGCCGCCGCCGCCGCCGCTGTAATAATTGGCTGCGTAAGGAGCATTACCACCCTGACCGAGGCTACCTGCCTGGCCGAAAGGTGAAGAAACTGTACTACCGTTTCCGCCAGAGGACTGGGTACCACCACCGCCACCAATTGATGAAGAGCAATACAAACCGATGCCACCAGTAGTGCCACCGCCTGAGCCGCCTGTCTGGCTGCTACAGTTACAGCTACCGCCGCCACCGCCGCCGGCAACTACAACGCGATTGCTGAGCGCTACACCACCAATACGAATATCGGAAGCTCCGCCACCGGTACCACCGTAATCATAAGTACTGCCACCGCCGTTGTAACCACCGGCACGGAAAGTACCGCAACAGGTAGAAGTATAGTCCAGGCCTCTCTGACCTACGAAAATGCTGAGGACCTGACCAGGCGTAACGCTAAGTACGCACTCAACACGCCCACCGGCACCGCCGCTACTGGAACAGTTACCATTACCACCCCTGGCGCCCTGCATATCGACGCCAACACTCGTGACACCAGCACCCACAGTATAGTACTGTACGGAACCAGTGTAGCCAAAAGTCACTGTTTGGGCGAAAGCACTAACGCCCGATCCTGCAATTGCAGCTACGAGGATCATAAGTTTTAACAAGTAGAATCGTTTCATACACGAAATCGTTTTGTATTGATAATAAATTAAATAACAAGTAGTTAATCCCAGTTAAAATTTGGTTAAATAAATAACCACAATAAGCTGTAAAAAGAAGTAGTATAAGGTACGGTATACGTATTAAAATAAGGCACTTAGGTGTAACAGAGACAATAAGGCACTATAGAAATATAAGGCTGGTAATGCTATGAATATTTTAACAATATTCGTCGCAGTTAGCTATGCAAAATAGGTGTTTCGAAATAAAAAACAAAAAAAAATAACAATTTTTTTACTGTTATTAATTATTTTCTTGATTTTTATTGGAATAATTAGCTTAACAGCAGGCAAAAAAGTAAATACTGCTAATAAACATCTCAATATGATATAAAACCAGTGAAAATCATCGACGTACAAAATTTTAACAATAAAAGAGGGCAGAATAGCTGTAAATGACTGACCAACTATTTTTTTTGAACTATTTTAGCTGTATGAAAAAGTTATATTCAATAGTAATCACGCTATTAATTTGCATCGGTACCAGTTATGCACAAAGCGATACTTTAAAGAAAGCAGAGTCAGCTGATGCAAACCTGCCGGGATATATCAAAAATCCTTCTCTTCCCGAATTTAATATCCTACTTAGGGATAACGCCACGATCTTCAATACAAAAGACATACCAGGTGGCAAGCCTATCGCATTAATGTTGTTTTCACCAACTTGCTCGCACTGCCTTACAACTATCTCCCGATTTCTTGCAGGAATTGATTCTATACAAGATTTACAGTTCTACCTTATATCACCTACACCAAGCATTACAGACCTGCAAGCGTTTTGTACTCAATACCAGGTGGATAACTACAAGAATATAAAAGTAGTAGGACGGGATGCAGATTTCTTTTTTATCAACAACTATGGAACAAGGAGCTTTCCTCACATAGCATTGTATGACAAACACAAGAAATTTCTGAAAGCCATAGAGGGAGAAACAACACTTACTGAATTATACCACGCATATCATTGAGCGTGAGCGCGTGCATGGATAGTATATCTATTTGCTAATAAAGAGAAATCCCTTTGCAGAAAATCATTAAACTACCTGGAAATACCGTGTATAAAATAACCGCCTTACTATTCTTTTTTTTTACCTGCCTCAGTCGTGGAGCAGCGCAAATATTACCAAAGCAAGACAGTAAAGTAAATTACCGGATAATTGCATTTTCTATACCGGCTATACGTAATTCGAATGGCTATGTACTGGAGATAGCAAAGGGAAGTTATACAACCGAAGATTCATTCAGTCGAAATCTTATAACAACTGTCAACAGCATTGATAATACTGTAGTTACAGAAGTACCCACATGGGGCACATCGTATACCTGGCGAATGACCTCTGCGACGGGCAATGCTAAAAAAAAGCGTTCGGAATTTCATCAATTCAGTACGGGTACGTGTGCAAATATAGATACGACAATAACAAGGCTTCGCATAGTTCAAAATGCTGATGAATATAAAGACCATTACGTATTCCTGGATGGAACAAGAGCGCTCTATAACATGGATGGGGATGCGGTATGGTATCTGCCTGTAAATGAAGATCTATTTAAAGAAAATGCCCGTATGTGTGATATGAAACTAACACCATTCGGCACGATCACTTTCATTATAGCAGACCAGGCGTATGAAGTAAACTATGATGGGGTATTAGTGTGGAAAGGACCAGCGAATGAAAGAGGCGGCATGGATAAATCCGAGCATTTCCATCATGAATTTACGCGCTTAGCCAATGGCCACTACATGGTGCTTGGAAATGAATTTACTGAGATCGAAAAAAGCGACAGCACACAGCAGCGTACGGTGAATAAAAGGGTACTGCAAAGCCAGCAAAAAAACAAAATGGCATTCGGCACCCTGATAGAATATGATAACAATGGAGTTGTAAAATGGATATGGCGCTCAGCAGATCATTTTAAGCAATCGGATATATTCGAACGTGGCGGCGTAAAGAATAAGGCTGAGTTATCGCCACACGACAATGCTTTTTTTTATGATGAAAAGAATGGAAATATTTACATGAGCTTCAAGAATATCAGCACAATAATAAAAATAAAATACCCGGAAGGGACAGTAATAAATACATACGGGGAAAGATTTGAAAAAGGTAAAGAGGCTAAGGGCAACGGCTTTTTTTGTGGCCAACATGCCTGTAAGCTATCATCGAAAGGCGACCTGTATGTTTATGACAATAATAGTTGTGGCACGCCTGCTGTACCACGGATAGTAATGATGAAAGAACCAGAGACCGGGAATGCACAACTTAAAACTACGTGGTACTATAATTGTGTAGCTGACGATTCAGTGGCAGGCACCCGCAAACCGGGACAAGTGTTTAAATACGATTTTTCATCCGGAGGCAATGCCATTGAACTGGCTGACGGATCTATGTTTGCATGCATGTCGGGTTATATAACCGACTCTGCATTCACATCTTTTTCACCTGTGGACTCAAAAGTATTTATTGTAGGCCGTGACAAAAAAATAAAATGGTGTGCAATACCTGAAAAATGGAATCCCGGATCAAAAAAGTGGCGAAGAATAACCCAGTACAGAGCCAGCATAATTACCAGCAAAAAAGAACTGGAGCAACTTGCTCTGAACATAAAAAATGAAGGAAGTTAAACCATACTTTTATACGAGCTTTCTATTTGCTTTGCTGTTGCTTTGCAAACCACTTATTGTATTGTCACAAATTTTCCCTGGCGAAAACAGTTCGTTAAATTACAGGATAGTTGGCATTCAATTTCCTGCTTCGCCTGACTGTAAAGAATATTTGGTAGAGATAGCCAGTGGCACTTATAATACTGCAGATTCATTCAAAGACCACATCATACAAACACTACGCCGCAAGGATAGCAAAATAATTGTTGAAGTGCCTGCATTTGGAACAAACTATACATGGCGTGTGACTGCCGGAAAAAGCAACAAAAAAAGCAGTATGCTGCATCACTTCAGTACAATGTACCACACAGCAACTGATACTAATGTAAACCGACTAAGGATAACAAACACGGCAAAAAAATATCAGGATGCATATGTTTTCCTGGATGGTAATGGTACACTCTATGATATGAAAGGAAAACCAGTGTGGTTTTTACCTCAATTAGACGGAATAAGCGTGCCGCCAAGAGATGTAAAAATAACTGACCGAGGAACAATAACCTTATTGCTGGGAGAGCATGGCTATGAGATCAGTTATAATGGCGATATCATATGGCGTGCACCAAATATCAAGGGAACTAAAGGAGTCAATACCCAACATTATCATCATGAAATTACGAGGCTGAGTAACGGGCACTATATGATACTAAGCAATGAGATGGTAACTATGAACCTACCTGTTGTAAATGATAAGCCCAGCCCCCAGATAAAAACAATAAATACTGCTGTTACAGACAGTACTCATAAACCTATGAGCAGAAAGGTGCCGTTTGGATCGGTGATAGAATATGATGAAGCCGGCAATGAAATATGGTCCTGGAGTTCTGCCGAATTTTTCCTTGCATCGGATCTATATAAATCAGATAAAAGCAAAAAAATAGCAGAGATAGATGCTCATGAAAATTCTTTTTATTTTGATGAGAAGAAGAAAGAACTATATCTGAGTTTCAGAACAATCAGTACGATACTGAAAATAAAATATCCGGAAGGCACTATACTTAATGTATATGGTGCCATGCAGCCACCCGATAACAGCCCCGGCACTCAATACATGTTTTGCGGGCAACATAGTTGCAAAGTATCTGAAAAAGGATACCTGTACTTGTTTAACAACGGCTGTTTTGAAGGAAAGCCACCAAGTGTAGTAATGATGCGACAGCCTGAAGGACCAACCGACAGCCTGAAAAAAATATGGGAATACAGCCTTGAAGCAGCAGATGTAAAAAGCAAAGCAGATCGCATTGTGCAACTGACCATGGGTGGGAATGTTATAGAATTGCCCGACAATTCTGTTTTTGTATCTATGTCAGTTCCATACAATAACGTATTCATTACAGACCTTGCGAAGCACATATTATGGCAAGGGATACCTGAGAAATGGGATGCTGCAGTGCATACTTGGAAAACCTCAGCGCACTACAGGGCAAGTATCATAAACAACAGTAAAGAAATGGAACGACTGATATGGAACAGTGCTAAATGGGAAACTGACAAAAAAGCAGAGCAGAGGTAATCAGTTATTTTCTATAACCCTTATCTCCACACGCCTGTTTTTTTCAGCATCCTCTTCACTCTTTTCGTACATCACGACAGGCCTGCGTTTACCAAAGCCTTCGTACCTGAGCCGTCTTGGATCAATACCTTTTTTAACAAGGTAATTGTAGATTTCTTTTGCGCGGTTCACAGATAATATCGGCTCTTCGGTATCAATATCTTTTGCATCAGCTGCATCCTGTGGGATACAGCAAACATGGCCCTCAATACTGATCTTAAGGTTAGGATGATCCTTTAATACTTTGTACAGCTTTTCGAGCGTGACCATAGACTCGGGACTTATCACATGCCTGTCCGCAGGGAAGTAAACTTTCTTCAACTGAAAAATGGATCCGGGTTTGAGTTTAGTAATTTCATCAATACTGCTAACAGAGGTTTTACGGGCAGTATCTTTCCGGGGCCTGCTACCCTGCCTCACCTTGTTATTCACCACAATATCTACCCTTCTGTCTGTAGGAAACCCTCCCTTATCGTTATGGCCATACCTATCAACTTCACCTTTACCCAAGCACACTTTAATATCCTTTTCGTTGATACCGTATTTAACGAGGTATTCCATTACATTTTTTGCACGCTGCATAGACAGGTTCTTATTGTGACTTTCGGAACCCAGATAATCAGCATAGCCGATGACCATGATGTTTGTACCATTGATGATCTTATCGTTATAGATCAGAAGATCAATTTTTTTTTCAGTGGCACCATTCAATGAAGGAATATTAAGGTCGAAATATAACCTAAAGGTATCTGTAGCCCGCTGCGCCTGAACAGCAAAGGATAAACATGTAAATAATATGGAAAGCAGCGCTTTGAACAATTATCGGGATTTTTAAAAGAAGAGTGTGAAAATCTATGGCAATTTATGACTATTGTTCTGGATAAGCAATAGTGATATTAAAAGGAAAAAATTATTATTTCTTGCGAGCCACCAAGTAGCCTGCATAACTAAATGGTAAATAAACCAATAGGTTAGCAACAAAAAACCATAAAGGTTGCGGTAAATTAATGACATTATAGAGCCCTGCCAGCGTAAGTACAATACCGATAACGATAGCTGGTATTGCTGAAATACGGCCGGCGACCAATGTGCTTAAGATACCACCAAGAAAGGAGCAAACCATATAATTGACCAATAACAGGGTTAATAAGGCTGCACTAAATGGCATAGCATACAAGGCATGTACGCCACTTTCACAGAGCCTGATCAATATCATAGCAGACATAGTACCCACTACTACCGGTAATATATGTTTTGTCATTCCGATGCCTTTTTCCTGAGCTAAAGTTACAGATAAGCTATTAGCAATTACACCTTGAAGGTAAGGGCCGAAGTAAATTTTCGAACTTGTTTGCTATTAAAACTCCTGATTTACCTATTTTCACGGTAATATGATGCGCAAAATACTGAACGATAAACCAACCAAACTATTCATAGTGCTTGCATCATTCTTTGTAGCTAATGCACTGATAGCAGAATGTATAGGAGGCAAGCTATTCTCGCTGGAACGCGTATTTGGTATTGCTCCACATCCTTTTTCTTTATTGGGAGAAAGCGGTCTTACATTTACGCTCACCTGCGGCGTATTGTTATGGCCACTGGAGTTCATTATGACTGATATAGTGAACGAATATTTCGGGCCAAAGGCTGTAAGGAGGATATCATACATAGCTGTAGGGCTTATCTGCTATGCATTCCTGATGTTCTACTTTGCAATACATGTACCGGCAGACCAGGGATTCTGGACCAGCAGCCAGAAGGACGCAGGCATACCAGATATGCAGGTAGCATTTACCAGCATCTTCGGGCAGGGTATGTGGATAATCGCCGGCAGCATCACTGCATTCCTCATCAGCCAGATACTGGACGTATGGGTATTTCACAAGATCAAAAAGGCAACAGGGGAAAAGCATATATGGCTAAGGGCTACAGGATCAACCATAGTATCGCAATTTATAGACAGTTTTATCGTTTTATTTATCGCATTTAAAATTGGGAAGGGTTGGTCTTACCAAAGAGTATTAGCAATTGGGCTTGTTAACTATAGCTACAAATTTACGATGGCGATAATACTTACACCACTGATCTACTTTATAGAAAAGATGATAGAGCGCTACCTGGGTAGTGAAACGGTAACCAAAATGAAAAATGCAGCAATGGGGAATGAAGATGCTGAGTAGCAAACTCCAAAAGCAGAAGCCCGGATAGGTATGCTATCCGGGCTTCTGCTTTTTATAAATGGTCTTTATTCTTTAGGCTTATGATTACCAAGACGGTAACCGAAAGACACCTGGAAAGAAGGATTCTTGTATAGCTTAGTTGATACAGACCGGGAACCGGTAGTATTTGCATTATCCCATATTGTCTGGACACTGCGGAAATCGAGTGACATATTTGGCGACAACTGATAAGACATACCGACAAGGTATCCAAAACCAAAACGTGAATTAAAGTCATTCGTATTCAGCTTAGGCGCATTGTCAGTGCCGATAGCTGAAACAGTAGTAGCAGTGCCTGCTACAGGCAAAGGATCAGACTCTGTATTAACAGCGAATGAATAAGTGAAATTGCCACCTGCAAACAGATAGAAATTGCCAGCACGATAGTTTAAAGATACCGGCAACTCAATGCTGTGCATTGTAGAGAAGTTATATAAATTCTGCTGCAATTCACGGGTGTAACCGCCAGTGCCGTCTGGTGTATAAGAGTAATAATCGTCGCTGATGGCGTAGTTACCATTGATACGATGGAAATACTTTAACTCGGTAAGCACACTCAGGTTGTTATTATTAAAGATAAAATTGCCGGTAAGGCCAAACTGGAAACCTGTGAATACACCGGGACCAAAGAAAGTGCCATTGATACCACCAGTGAGGCCGGGAGCGAACTGTACTGCTGCCACCTTGTTCTTAATATCATTAAATGCAGACGTCAGTTTTTCGAGCTTTTTGGTCTCAGTACCTTTTTTCATACTATTGAGGTCCTTGCTATCGGTAGTAGTTTTGCTACTTGACGAAGGTGCAGCCGCAGGGAGTATCTGTGCATTCTTTGCAGCAGGCAACTTTGATCCTGCAGGAGCAGCATTGTCTTCATCTCCGGCTTCTTCCGCAAGATTATTTTCATTTTTGATAGTGTACTCTTCAGTACGGCTATTCATAGATATTGTATCGAAAGTAAAGTGGCCTTCACTTTCAGATGTTTTGATATAATGCTCATGCAGTTCAAGCCTTACGATCACCCTCTTACCTCTTTTCTGGTTGGCAATAGAGATCTCTTTAGCAGTTTCAGGGGAAGGTTGACTAAATTAACTTTAGTACCTGAGCCTGCTGCAAGCGGAATTTTATTGACTGGTACGACCTTAGTGGAAGCTAATTTTGCATCCATCGTCCTTTTATCTTTTTTCAGGACGGAAGCATTCTCTGCATCTATCATCCTATCAGCGATAGCTGCTGCCGTACTGATCTTGTGTGTATTACTGTTATCTGCAATTGTATTTTTAGCAGGAACATCTACAGGAGCCTTTACAGTATTAACTGCAGGTTCTGACACATTCGCTTTTACTGCATTATTGTTCAATGCAGCCATATCAGCATTAACAGTCTTTGCTATTGCATCCTTTTCTATATCTGCTTTTGGCAAGTCTGCAGCTACCTTAACAGGCACTGCAGCTACAGGGGCGGCCACATTATTTACTGATGCAGTGCTGTTAGTAACACTTTCCTTTGCTGCCAAAGTAGTATTGGCAATCGTATGTGTGCTTGATGCAGTTTTATGATTTGTTTTTACAAGAGCTATTGTTTTTGCGGATGTTTTGTCTGCAGATGGTTCATTATCTACTACGCCGTTGCCGGACAGCGCAGCACTGTTTTCGTTGTTCTTAACTACGTTAGCTATATGGTTAGCAGGATCTGCCTTTGCAACAGGAGCGATATGGTCAGCGCCATCATTCAGAGCCACATAGGAAGATAATTTATAACCGCCGAGACCAAGCCCGCCGAGTAATGCCACTACAGCTGCAGCACTGAATATGCGGCGCCAGTAAAGCATACCTACAGGCCTTACCTGTGGCATTTCTTTATCGAGCAGCTCCTTCATGTTCAACCATGACCCAGGCCTCTCTTTTTCTTCCGCCCCTTCAAGCCGGCGCCTGACGAGGTCATCTATTTTTATGAAATTTTTATCCATATGGATAAATTTAATGTTTTAAAAATGCTTTGAATGCTATTACTTACTATTATATTTTTAAGTGCAATCCTAATTTTTCTATCTTTTCTTTTAATACCCTTCTACCTTCCGACAAATGCCATTTTGATGTTCCTTCGCTGATGCCGAGCATATTCCCGATCTCCTTGTGTGTAAAGCCGTCCATAACGTACATATTGAATACGGTACGAGTAGCATCGGGTAAAGACTGTACCAACTCTATCAACTGATCGTAATACAGCCTGTCTGCATGGTCGTGATGTATATACTGATATTTTTCGACCAACAGAACCTGACTTGAATACCTTGCATTCTGCTTTACATAGTCTGCCACGGCGTGAAAGACTATTTTTCTAAGCCAACCTTCGAAAGAACCCTGGAAATTGTATTGCTTTATCTTCTGAAAAGCCCTTAAATAACCATTATTAATCACCTCTTCTGCCTGTTCTTCATGGTCAATATACCTGCGTACCAGCGCCATCATCCTCGGATAGAAGAGATGATACAGTTTCTCCTGGGCGCCCCGCTCGTTGCGAATACACCCTTGGATGAGTTGCTCTAACTCACTGGCATGACCAGGTACAGTATATGCCAAAGCTATTGACAAGTAAATTGGTTATTAAATACAAAGTAGTATAGACCACCGTATATTCGAAATGGTTGGGTTTTCCACATTAACATGGTATGAAATTAACAAAATAAGCGGGAAATATACTCTTATAGTTAATAAAACGCCATACGACTGCATGAAATAGTATATTTCACATGCAATAAATGATCATTTCTGGATCATAAAGCATTTCCTGTTGAGCCTGCCCTGGAAATCGAAAGGGGTGGTAAGGCCGGTGATGTCTTTTACAGTTTGGGCAGGGATACTATCCCTGTCGAGGACAAAATCACTGTAATTATTACTGAAATATATTTTTCCGCCATCTGTGAGCCCTTTCAGTAATTTTTTGATGAGCATAACATGGTCGCGCTGCACGTCAAAATTATCGTCCATCCGCTTACTGTTGGAGAAAGTGGGCGGGTCGCAGACTATGAGGTCGTAAGAATTTGCAGGCATATATTCGAGCCACTCCAGCACATCACCATGCACAAAGTCGTGGATCGTGTCTTTATAGAGCTTGTTGTACTGCATATTGCGTTTGGCCCAGTTGAGATAGGTTTTAGAGAGGTCAACGGAAGTGACCATTTTGGCACCACCGTGAGCCGCATATACACTAAAGGACCCTGTATAACAAAAAAGGTTGAGCACGTTCATTCCTTTAGCCTCATCGCGGACAAGCCCGCGAGTGATGCGATGATCGAGGAAAAGACCAGTATCGAGATAATCGGTAAGGTTGATAATGAAGCTCAGACCACCTTCCGGTACTATCCGCTCCACTTTCTGCTCATCAAACTTTTCGTATTGCCCCTGGCGTCCCGCTTTGCGCTGGCGAACCTTCATGAAAATAAGATCGGGTGATATCTCCAATACCTCTGCAAGGACTTCTTTACAACTCTGCAGCCATACCAAGTGCTCCTCATCCTCCATACCATGCCTGCGTTTATACTCCGCCGCATGTACTACGCCATTGTAGCATTCTATAGCGAACGGGAACTCAGGCAGATCGTGATCGTAAAAGCGATAGCAGGCAATATCCTGTTTTCGCGCGATCTTGCTGAAGTGTTTATACACCTTCAGCAAACGATTCTGAAACATAACTAGTTTATCTGTACTCAAGTGGTATGATTAGTAAGTCAAAAGTAACAAATAGGAGGCAGTATGGCGGATATTATTGCTTACTCCTAGGATATAGCGCGATAAGCGTACGGGCAAGTGGCGGGGTTCGTTATCCGGGCTACTACCTCATCTGCAACTATCACAAAGCAATTACTGATCTTGCAGTAGAACAATAAGCTGTGATCGATTACGTTTGAATAATATGCGACATATCATTTGCGCTACTACCTGCGCTACCCTATTTGTTATGAACAGCATTTGCCTGCGGGCTCAGGTTATCACCACTATTGCCGGAACAGGCGGCAGTGGTTATGCCGGTGATAACGGACCGGCTGTTGCTGCAGAGCTCGCTAATCCGTTTGCAATAGCGGTAGATGCTGCAGGAAATATGTACATAGCAGACCGTGGAAACAACCGCATCAGGAAAATAAGTACCAGCGGCATTATCAGTACGGTCGCGGGCACCGGTACAGGCGGTTATAACGGAGATAATATACCCGCTACAACAGCACAACTATATGACCCGACAGGAGTAGCGACAGATGGCGCAGGCAATGTGTATGTAGCAGACAAAGCCAATAACAGAATTCGCAAAATAGATAATGCGGGTATTATCAGCACGGTAGCCGGAAATGGGGTTGGTATGTTTTCGGGAGATGGCGGTATTGCCACAAATGCATCGCTGAATACTCCGAGAGGAATAGCCACAGATGCAACCGGGAATTTATTCATAGCAGACCAGGCCAACCAATGTGTGCGTAAAGTAAGTGCATCAGGCATCATAACAACTGTAGCAGGGAACACCATCAATGGATATAGCGGTGATGGCGGACTTGCTACGGCAGCATCGTTCAGGAATCCGTATGCTGTGGCAGTGGATGCAGCAGGCAATCTGTATATAGCAGATGTAGATAATGCCCGCATACGAAAAGTGAGTGCAGCAGGTACGATTAGCACTGTGGCGGGGAACGGAACCAACGGATACAATGGTGATTGGGTACAGGCTACGAATGCGACACTTTATGAGCCAACGGGTGTAGCTATCGACAACTATGGAACGCTATATATAGCAGACGCGTGGAACCATAGAGTACGAGCTGTGAACAATGCAGGAATAATATCGACAGTGGCAGGAATGGGAGTAGCGGGATTCAGTGGAGATGGTGCATCTGCAATATCGGCGCAACTGAATAACCCATACGGTATTGCAGTGAGCGGAGGCTATATTTATGTAGCCGACAATACCAATAACCGCATCAGATCTGTAACGCTACCGACAAGCACGAAAACCTTGCTGACAAGTGATGGCATTGAAATATATCCGAACCCTGTGAGCGGTAATATGTTTACCATAAACATCAGGCAAGCCTTTACCGAACCACTGACGATATCTGTTACTGACATCACCGGGAAGCAAATAATACTGGTGAGTTCATTCACCAATGATCCGGCCAGCATCCCTATAGATGCTGCAGCGGGAATTTACTTTGTTGATGCCACCTCCTGGCATTGCCAGTGGCATAAAAAACTGATCGTACTGAATTGATGCTCACCTGTATATCTGAACTGACCAAAATCATATGGCAGGGTATAAAAAACCTTAACTTTGCACCTTTCTTCAAACAAAACAAAAGGAAGGTACACCATGCCAGTGCTACACAACCGCGTTAACAATGAGGAACTGAAGCAGCGTATGCTGGCCGAAACAGAGCCACGCACCACAGTTTCCTTTTATAAGTATTTCCCGGTAGCGGACCCGGCCGTATTTCGTAATGAACTTTACATCAAGCTTGCTGAGTTAAAAGTCTTCGGCCGAATCTATGTGGCCGCGGAAGGCATTAATGGCCAGGTAAGCGTTCCGGCCAGTAACTACGAAGCATTTAAAGAAACACTGTATAATGCGGCCCCCCAGCTCAATGGCATCCGCATGAACATAGCACTTGATGATGACGGGAAATCGTTTTGGGTGCTACGCTTAAAGGTGAGGAACAAGATAGTAGCAGATGGTATTGACGACCCTGCATTTGACCCTGCGAAAACAGGCAAATACCTGAAAGCCAAAGAATACAACGAACTGTCTGAAAAGCCGGGAACCATAATAGTAGATATGCGTAACCACTACGAATACGAAGTGGGGCATTTTGAAGGTGCCATAGAGGTACCATCAGATACATTTCGCGACCAGTTGCCAATGGCAGTGGATATGCTGAAAGACAAAAAAGACCAGAACATCATTATGTATTGCACCGGAGGTATCAGGTGTGAGAAAGCCAGTGCCTATATGCTGCATAACGGGTTCAAAAATGTATTTCATGTAGAGGGCGGGATCATAGAGTATGCACGGAAAGCGAAAGAAGAACACCTGCCGATAAAATTCAAAGGAAAGAACTTCGTGTTTGATGAGCGCCTGGGCGAACGGATAACCGAAGATGTAATAGCCCAATGCCATCTATGTGGCAAACCATGCGACACCCATACCAACTGTAAAAATGACGGTTGCCACCTACTGTTCATACAATGTGACGACTGTGCGGCTAAATATGAAGGCTGCTGCAGTGCAGAATGTATGGAAGAAAAGAACCTGCCACCCGATGAGCAGCGTGCGCGCCGTGCAGGCCGTGAAAACGGCCCGATGGTGTTCAATAAGTCGAAGGAGCACCCGCTGCGCAAGCACCGCGGCGAATGGAACATCATCAGCGCAAAGCCATCGGAATAGAACTACAGTTCTCTTGCCATCTTCAGGATATTGGCTATAGCCTCCTTGCGGGGCTGCAGCAGATCCTTTGACGCTGCCTGCAATATTCTCATTTCATGTTCGAGACCGGCTCTCAGATATTCTGAGCCGCTACCCTGAGGATCATTTCCCCAGGGTGTGACCAATAAAGGCGAGTGGGAGTACACATGCTTTTCAGTAAGTTTCTTATGTAAAGTTTTGTTCATTGAAGAATTGGTTTTAGAAAAAAACGCAGGATGGCATTCTATTATTGTATGAAAACTAAAAAATATTGTTAAACCCCTACCAAGACGAGGAAAACTATGATATTTTTCTTAATATTTACAGTATAATCACCTAAACATGAAAACAATAGGCATTACAGGAGGGACAGGGTTTGTGGGGCATCATCTAAGCAAGTTATTGATCAGTAAGGGTTATCATGTAGTGATCTTCACACGAGGATCCAGATTACAACAACCGGGAGAGCAGATAAGTTATGCCCACTGGGATGCAAAAAAAGGGGTTTGCGACATTAAAGCGCTCAACAGCCTTGACGGAATACTACACCTGGCAGGGGCCGGAGTAGCAGACAAAAGACTCACTGAAGCAAGAAAAAAGGAAATTGTGGATAGCAGGGTGGATGGCACCAACTTCCTGGTAGAACAGCTAAGAAACCACTCTCCTAACTGCAAAACTATTATAGCCGCATCGGCAACAGGGTATTACGGACCGGATACGCCGGGTAAAATCCCTTTTACTGAAACCGCTCCATGCTATACCGACTTCCTGGGAAGCACTTGCCAGGCTTGGGAAAATGCAACGAACAAAGCCTCTGATTTTTTACGCACCGTCATCATACGAACAGGAATTGTTTTGGGCAAGGAGCATGGTGCTTTTCCAAAATTTGCAATGCCCTTATCATTTGGTGTGATGCCAATACTTGGGTCAGGGAAACAAATAGTGCCGTGGATAGAGATAGAAGACCTGGCAAGGTTATTCATACACCTGCTGGAGCATGAGCAACTGAAGGGTGTGTATAATGGGGTATCCCCCAACCCGGTATCTTATAGAGAACTGGTACAGACCATTGCTAAAGTGAAAGGCGGGATAAAATTGCCTGTACCGGTGCCTGCATTTGCGCTGAAAATAGCGCTTGGCGAGCTCAGCGAAGAAGTGCTGAAGAGCTGTACTGTAAGCGCAAAAAAGACGATGGACTCGGGATTTGTTTTTGCACAACCAGAGATAACGGGTGCCGTGAAAGCAATACTTGCCGCTTAGTACACGACAAACTTCCGCACAGTACGGTCGTTCTTTACGTCTATCATCCGCATGATATAAATGCCTCTTGCCCAATGGTCAACAGGGATATCCAATATTCCGTTTGCGCTGCCGGTGAATATCTCCTGCCCGACTGCATTAAACACAGATATCTTCAGCAATCCTTTATTTCCGGTTGACACACGTAGTGTGCTGTGAACCGGTACCGGATAAATGTTGATAGCCGTGTCAGTACCGTCGCTGTGCGTAACCGCGAAGTCGTACCTGTTAACATTAAAAAAGACATTGCCAGATCCCTTCACTTTAATCCGCGCTTTAAGTACAGTCGTGTCAGGATTAGGTAATGAGACCATAGCACTGCCATTATTAGGGAAAGTACCGATGTTGAATTGCCACGTATTGCCACCATCGGCAGACATGTATATGTCCACGTTGGCCGCGTTGACGGGTGCGGCATTGCTTTGGGCTATGTCCCATGTTACCTGCTGCAGGCTGCCGCCTACATATGTTGCTGCAGAATCGGACTGGCTGGTAACTTTAAATCCGGTGCCTGTATTGATCACATCAAGATGTATGGTATCGTCGGGAAACTGGAAGCAACCTTTGCCCTGGTAAATATTGCGCACAGTGAGTTTGAATGTAAGATACCGTGCCGTATCCGGCGCCTTTTCCCCCTGTGCATCATCATTACCAACATCGGAAAGTACACCTGAAAGTACCATCTCGTTTTTGGGAAATATACGGGTGCCCACAGGCACCGGCGCGTATGAGCGAAAAATAGGACCATTGAAAAAAGTATTCGCCAAACGGTAACCGGCATCTCCCAAATTCCATTGCTCCCAGCAATAAGATACTACCGCATCAGCCACCGAATCTACCACCTCGGGAGCCGTAAGTTCGAAAGGAGTACGGTAAGGAATTGCATACGAGGCAGCAAACGCAGGAACACCAACGATCTTATTGCCGGTATTGGTTTTTACTGCACAACTGTTGCCAAGTGTAGTAATAAACTGCTGAATTTGGACCAGGCTTAAAGCATGAAAATAATCATCGCTGTGCCGCTGGATATCATCGGGAGTGCAGATACCCGCATATGCCATGATGGTGGAACCGCTGCCCGGTTCGTAAGCGGTGGTTGCGTTGATATTACCACAGCAGCAACTACCATCAGAACCATTATTGAACGTATGCTCTGCGCCAAATTCATGGCCGATCTCATGTACCACATAATCGATATCAAAAGCATCACCAACAACTGTAGTGAAGCCAGTAACACTCATTGCTTTGTTGGAAGCATTACATACACATGCCAGCTCGGACAAACCGCCGGCGCCTGTAGTGAACAAATGACCAATATCGTAAAAACCAGTCCCAATGCGGGTATCACACACTTCCTGGTTCTTATTAAGGCAGGCATTGGCATCGTTATTAATACCGCCAAACGGATCGGGGCCATTGATGCTGCCGGTAGCCATGGGCCAGATCAGTGCATCCTCATTGGCTACGAACTGCATGGTAACAGATACTTCGCGCTCATACACCCCGTTGATACGATTGAGCGAAGTGAGCATTTTACTCAATACCTGCTCAATGGTGGGGCTGGTGAGACCGGTAGCTGCCTGTGCATATTGGTGATTGCATGAAAGCGCAAGCCTGTAAGTACGGAGCTGATAGCCATTGACTATTTTGCTTTGTAACTTTCGCAACTGTTTGTACTCCGGGTCTGCAGTATTTGTATTCAGCCCTTGTCCGAACCTGCAGGGTATCCTGGCTGCATCAGAACGGACCTCATCCTTCTTGTAGTGTACGGTATAGAAACTGCTGCGCTCATTATCATAAGGGTCTATCA
>CAYZKL010000001.1:70338-72230 GCA_964478855.1 uncultured Flavipsychrobacter sp. | reverse complement strand
ATCATTGCATGGAATCCGTAAGTAGTAACATCCAGTTTAGCGATAACTGCCGGATCATCAACCGCAATACCTGTAAAAGCCATTAGTTGGGGATAACGGGCCGCGAGATCAGGAGGCAACACATTGGCCTGCCAGACCTTAAATGCCCTCAGGGTTCCGTCAGCCATGGGTAGATCCAGGAACACAGGGCCGGAAGCCGTTGCCTGAATTGATGACAGTTGTTCGTTTAAAACCTGTTCATCGGCAGTATATACAAGGTAGCGTGCAGGCATTTGACCAGGTATAGCCGACCTGGAGGCAGGCAGCGCATTGGTTTTAGTCCAGATAGTAACGGCTGATGTGCGGCCGGTAACAAAGAATGAAGCCAGTATAAAATAAACAAAGAATGATCTCATATAATCAGATGATAGTGGCTTATAATATAAAGCGCGAAATAAGAATGAAGTTACCAATTATAGCCATCCTAAAAAAATGCACAGTATCTGAGCGACCGCTGTTATTAAACTGCAATATTGCCTGTATCTTAGCCCTATGGAACAACCGCTCCTGACAGTTTCTTATACACTGAACACCATAGACAATGCTGCCCGACAGTTTTGGGAGGCGCTGCATACCTACAGATTGTTTGCATTCAGCGGCGAAATGGGAGCCGGCAAGACCACATTTATTCACCACCTCTGCGAACTGCTGGAGGTAGAAGATACTGTGAGTAGTCCCACCTTTGCACTGATCAACGAATACCATTTTCGTGATAAGACCAATAAGGATGAAACTATATATCACCTGGACTGGTACCGACTGAAAAATACGGCAGAAGCCATAGATGCCGGTATGGAAGACTGTATTTTGCAGGCGGCAGCCGGCGAGGCCTACTGTTTTACCGAGTGGCCCGAAAAGGCAATAGAACTACTGCAAAAACCCTATCTGTGGGTGAGCATAGCCACAATTAATGAAACTGAGCGGGAAATGACCATAAAAGCGGTACGCTAAGCCCCGACATACCGTAGTAAATACCAAATATAATTCTTACATTGCAGTCTTGATAAATGACAAATAAAACTATACTATATGTATTTTAATGGTACAAGAACCTGTGCTCTTATTCTTTCGTGCTTTCTCTCGCTATCTGTGATGGCGAAATACGCAAAGATGCCTGCAGCAACAAACATGCTTCATAAGCCTTTGTGTTTCATAGAGAATAAAGGACAGATACATGATGAGCACAACAACCAGCGCAGTGATATCAGGTACAGGCTATCTGCTCCCGGTATGAGTATGCTGCTTGGTAACGGCCAGCTATATTATAATTTCAAAAAGATATCAGCTGCTGCACCGGGTGCCGATGCGCAGGTATCTACCAGGAATATAATTGTAACCCTTCTGGGCGCTAACCCTAATGCTACTGTAGTAGCGGCAGAGCCTCAGGAGTATTATGAGAATTACTTCATGGATGCGACCAGCAATACCGCAGTAAGCGCGCATTCCTTCAACAAAGTGACCTACAAAGATGTGTATAAGAACATTGACTGGGTGGTGTATATCAAAGGATCAACCGTAGAATATGACTTCGTGGTGCGCCCGGGTGGTAATGTGCAGGATATACGCATAAAATACGACGGTACCACAGGACTGAAACTCAACCATGACGGCAGCCTTGCGGCAACAACATCGCTGGGCAGCATCAGCGAGCATAAGCCATTCGCGTTTGAGCAAGGCACGGGTAAAGAAGTGGCATCAAACTTTGTACTGAACGAAAATGTACTCAGTTTTAAAACCGGATCTTATAACGGTACATTGACAATAGACCCATACCTGGGCTGGAGTACTTATTTTGGTGGCCTTAATGAAGACGTGGTTACCGGAGTTAAGCAAAGTTCGGGAGGGGAGACATT
>CAYZKL010000001.1:68197-70328 GCA_964478855.1 uncultured Flavipsychrobacter sp. | reverse complement strand
CAAGTAACGCAGGTATATTCTTCGGACCGGCATTAGACAATTCATTGAGTGGCACTTATGACGCATTTGCAGCCAAGTATAACACTGCAGGCGGGCTGATGTGGAGCACTTACTACGGCGGAACAGGCGATGACAGGGGCAGCTGCATAGCGCTTGATAACACCGGGGCAAACCCTAACGTATACCTGGCAGGTATCACCAGCACACCAACCTTTCCTCTCAATGTGATCAATACCGGAGGCGCATTTGACGCAACATATGGCGGCAGCAATGACGGCTTCTTGTTAAAACTTACCAATAATGGCAACACAAGGATCTGGGCAACTTATTATGGAGGCCCTTCTGATGACCACGTGAATGGAGTAGTTTGCGACGCTGCTAATAACGTTTACATAACAGGACAAACCTCATCTGCAAGCGGTGTGGCAAGCGGCGGCGCTTACCAGCCAACCAGGAGCGGATCGAACGATGCGTTCATAGCAAAATTTAATGCGGGTGGAACTAATTTCTGGTCAACTTACTATGGTGGTTCTGCTCAGGAAGAAGCATTTGGCATCACTGTTGACCCATCTCTTAACGTGATCATCACGGGCCAGACCAGCAGTGTGATCGTAATGGCGACAACGGGCGCACACCAGACAGCGCTCAGCGGAACCAATGACGCATTCATAGCAAAATTCACTACTACCGGCCTGCGTACCTGGAGTACATACTATGGCGGAACAGGACTGGAACAAGGCTCTGCTGTTGCCTGCAATGCCCTTGGAGAAATAGTAATAGCAGGTAATACCACCAGTGCAACAGGCATGGCTACCAGCAAGGCATACCAAACATCATATGCAGGCACACAGGATGCATTCATCAGTTACTTTACTGCAGGAGGTGGCCTTGTATGGAGCACCTACAGCGGCGGCAACTCACTTGATTATGCCCAGAGCGTATGCTTTGATGCAAACAACAACATAGTAATGGCAGGTGGCACCTTCAGTAATACAGGCATCGCATCACCTATAGGAACCCTCAACCCGGCGGCTTACCAGTCAGGTATAGCAGGCGACTATGATGCTTATGTTCAGAAACTATCTCCGTTAGGCCAGCGCCTTTGGGGTACATACTTTGGCGGCACACTTTATGACTTCGCCAACGGCGTAGCCTGTGACCTGAGCACCAACAGGATAGTGCTGGCCGGCTATTCTACCAGCAACGGCAACTACGGTTCAGGCGGTATATCTACAGCAGGTGCACAGCAAGTAGCTAATAACGGTGGTCTGTATGATGGGTTTGTTACCAAATTTGCAACTGATACTCTTGTGACCATCAGTCAGCCATATGAAGATACGATACTGTGTATCGGCGGCACATTCAATGTAAACTACAATGTGAGCAATAACTTTCAGGCAGGCAATGTGTTCACCGTGCAACTATCTGATGCATCAGGCAGCTTTGCCTTCCCAGTGAACATTGGCAGTGGCAGCACAAGCCCTATATCAGTAACGATACCTATGGGTACGCTACCAGGCCTTGGATACAGGATACGCATTGTGGC
This sequence comes from uncultured Flavipsychrobacter sp., assembly GCA_964478855.1. Lineage (GTDB taxonomy): Bacteria > Bacteroidota > Bacteroidia > Chitinophagales > Chitinophagaceae > Nemorincola. The sequence goes on along the minus strand of CAYZKL010000001.1, from coordinate 68,782 downwards.
GAGTAACCCTGTATATATCTCACCGGATAACTTTTACAACATAGAATTGCTGAATACATTACCACCTACAACGGCAACATCGAACTCCCCGATATGCGTAGGTAACACACTGCTGCTGGGCAACAACTCATACTATGCAGTGACAAGCTATAACTGGAGCGGACCAACAGGTTTCACTTCAACATTGCAAAACCCTACCAGGACATCGGTAACACTTGCAGAAGCAGGTACCTATTCAGTAACCACAACACACAACAGCTGTCCAGCACTTACATCGGCAGTGAATGTAGTGATCAACAATGTGGCACCACCAACACCTACAGACAGCGTAACCAATCCTGCATGTGTGGGCAGCCCGATATACCTGTTTGCTGACCCAGATACTACTGCTACAGGCATTACCTACTCATGGAGTGGCCCTGCAGGTTTTTCATCTACCATGCAGAATCCGGTAATACCTATAGGCTCACTGGCTAACTCAGGTGTATACACTCTTACTGATACTCTTGCAGGTTGCGCATCTAACAGCACAACCGTAACAATCGTAGTGAACCCCGTAACACCGGTATCTATATCGATCACGGC
>CAYZKL010000001.1:57434-68187 GCA_964478855.1 uncultured Flavipsychrobacter sp. | reverse complement strand
AATGGCGGTATCTCTCCGCAATTCCAGTGGATGAGCGGCATTGCATCACCAATAATAGGTGCCATATCCAATACCTTCACTTCGTCTACATTGCTGGACGGATCCGCTATGTTCTGCACCATGAGGGCGGATATCCAGTGCCCTTCGCCAATAATACCGAGCAGCAATACGATCACTATGAATGTTATCAGCAATCCGCCGATAGTTCATATCTATGCAAGCGCAGGCCCTTATGTAACACCGGGCTCTCCTGTTACTTTCACCTCTGCTGTTTATAACGGCGGTACCGGTGCACAGTACCAGTGGAGAAAGAACGGTGTGAATATACCGGGCGCTACATCAAGCTCTTATGTGTTCCCTAGCGTGACCAAGAGAGATACAATAACCCTGAGGGTGACCAGCACCATGATGTGTGCATCACCTAATGTGGCTACGAGCAATATGATAGTAATACAGACCAATGTGGGTGTAAACGAACTGGCTGCAACACTTGACAACATAGAACTATATCCTAACCCTAACAGCGGCACCTTTACTGTAAAGGGTAACCTGGAAGGCATAAGTGGCAACAAGGTATCACTGGATATAGTAAATGCACTGGGACAACTGGTACACACTGAAACAGCAACGCTGAACAGCAATGAACTGAACCAGACAGTGCAACTGCAAAATATACCAACAGGTATATACCTGCTGCGTGTACGCAGTGATAACCAAAGCAAGACATTCCGCTTTACAGTCACACGCTAATCATCAGATAATTTTCCAGAGAACGTCCCGCAGATGCGGGACGTTTTTTTTTAGGCTGAACCTCAGATCAGCCTGATTATACTGCATTGACTGATATTGTATTTCTTATGGAATATTAATGTTATTTTTATAGAAGCAAAACCACCCCTATGTATAAAGCGTTGTTCGCATTTTTCATACTGCTGAGTAGCTATGTGTGCAGTGCACAAAACTACCAATGCCTGCAAGCAGGGGTGAAACGGTACTACACAAACAGTAACGGCTACCTGCGGGGGATGCGCATAGATTCTGTAAAGACTGTGGGCAGCACAAAATACTATTACCCTTTTCATACGGCGAGAGGCGATTATCAGTCAGGCGCAGAACTTGACTCGAACGGAGGAAGCTGGCTAGGTAAGGAGGTGATAGTGCAGGCAGACGGTACTTTTCTCTTTGATAATATTTGGCATGACACAATAGTGCTAAAAACACAGGCTAATACAGGAGATGCATGGATACTATATAATGATACAACACAGCAATACTATACTGCAACAGTAGTGAGCTCAGATACACTGACCGTGCTGGGTGTTACCGACTCAATAAAAAAGATAAGGATCAATGCTTACAATGCCGCAGGCGCAGATACGGCAGATGATGTTGACAATTTTGAACTTATACTGAGCAAAAACCACGGCTTTGCGCAGGTATTTGACCTGTACACATTTCCTTATCATGGCCCGGATACAACTTATGAAAGGTGGAATGATTACTACTTGGATTATTTGACAGGTTCTATTAGCTGCTCCATGCTGGATATTAGCCCTAATCCTTCCAATGCTTATTTTTCCCTGATATCATTCATTAATCCTACCTACGAGCAATTGTATGACTGGAACCCGGGAGATGTTTTTGAGAATAAAACATTTGACTGGGCATATTCTACAGATGGATTTTTCCCTTATCGTTATTATTGCGACACAATAACAAGTAAAACCACACTGCCAGGTGGAACGCGATATGACTTTAAAGGATGGATGGCGACTCAACATATGCCAGATCCATGGCCCTGGCATCATAATCCGTCAACAAATTACCCATATGATACTGCAAGTACGCTAAATTATTTTATCGTTCCGAATACGTTGCTGATTGACACATTTATTATGCCAGAAGAAAAAAATCCCGAGTATTTTTATTATTATTTTCCTCTAGATAATTCATTTTGCATACAAAGCTGCAAATATGGATTTGAAACGACTGGTATTTCCAATTATGTGGTCTACTCCCCATCTTGTGAAGGAGGCGGTCCAAGTATTTACTATAAAACCGGCATAGGTTTATTGAATTATAATATCAATATACTCGGAGGCTCCCCGCCATTAATGCAAGACACAACATTACTATTTTACATTAAAAATACAATACCATGTGGCACTTATGTTGTCCCAAGTCCTATATATAGTACAGAAAATGTAGCAGATGTGAATACGGAGCATGTTACTATATATCCTAACCCTGCAAGTGATGAAATATCGATAACTACTACTGTTGCAAGGCCTTATACCATTTCAGTAATGAACTTGGTGGGACAGGTGATGATGACGAAGTACAGCTCTATTCAAAAGGAGCAAATAAACATAAGTATGCTACCTGATGGCCTGTACTATGTATCCATCAATTATGAAAGTGGCAGCAGTTATCGTGAAAAGATGGTGATACAACATTAATACCTGAAGTGTATCTCGGTAGCACCGAAACCATACTTACCACTCCATTCATTTTTGAAACGGGATATTTCCGGCACCTGCTTGAGGATAGCATGCACTTCTTCCCGCAGCCGGCCCTTGCCTAAGCCGTGTATCACTACCATACGCTCCTGGCGATGCACTATGGCCAACTGCACATAATGACGCAATGTGTCGAGCTGGATGGTGACTATATCAGCATTGGTGAGCCCTTTCCTGTTGTCTACAAGCGATTCGATATGAAGGTCAATTTCGTATTTGGCTGCCTGTATTGTCTTTGTAGTTACCGGAACAGAAGACGGCTTAGGGGCAGGTTCGTATTTCTCAACAGGTTCAGGTTTTTTGGCAGGAGCAAAATCCTCGATGAGGCGGTAACTGAATGTGGATTCGCCATTTTGCAAAATATTACTGATGTGCTCAAACAACTTCGCAGGGCGGATGCGCAGTATGCCTTCCTCCACGCCCATTTTATCATTGGCTGTATCGGTGAACTGCCAGTTGAACCGAGGCTGGTCGTTCATATCATGATAGTTGATGCTGTGCAGGTACAGGTTACCGAAACCATGCAAAACACCTTCGTGCTTAAATTCACTCTTATTGTCGAGCCGCACATCGTACACAAATTTTACAGATTGCTGCAGTTCGTTGAGCAGGTAAACCTTTATTACATCCACCACCTCTTCCATATCCTCTGTTTTAAAAACAGGAAGGAATGAGAGGTAAATGCCCCTTGCCAGGCGCTGCTTACGGTCTGCTGTTTTTTCCACAGGTAGCTGCTCCGGGAGGTAGGTTTTCTTCTTAGCATTCTTTTCGGTGAACCACTTGAGGTAAGGATGGTCAATATCATCGATATGCACAGGGAATATAGTGCCACCCACTTCTACCTCGGCCATCTTATCATTGATGAACGAAATAACGTGCCCTTCTTCGCCTGAGCGCTTTATCAATATCCTGTCGCCTACTGAAAATTTCATGCTTCTTCCTCCAACCTGCTTTTTAAAAATGCTACCATCTTGCTGATGGCCTTACCCCTGTGACTGATGCTGTTCTTAATATCCGGTGGTAACTCCGCAAAGGTGCGGTTGTGACCGGATGGAATAAATATGGGGTCGTAGCCGAAGCCACCCTCGCCTATCTTTTCTGTGGTAATAGTGCCTTCACAGATCCCTTCAAAATAGTACACCTCATCATTCCAGATAAGGCATATGACTGCTTTGTAGAAGGCGCTCCTGTCGTCGTTGCCTTCCAGTTCTTTCAGCACCTTTTGCAGGTTTTGTTCATCATCTCTTGAGCCGCTGAAATGAGCACTGTCCACACCGGGCCTGCCATTAAGCGCATTCACACATATACCGCTGTCATCTGCAAATACATTCTTTTCGCAGAAGGTATGTATAGCGGTTGCTTTGGTAAGTGCATTCTCTTCAAACGTATGAAAAGGCTCCGGTATATCGGCAGTAAAGCCAATGTCGGCAAGAGACAACAGATCCAGCCCTTCGATCATTTGCCTGATCTCCCTTATTTTCCCTTTGTTATTAGATGCGATGACCAACTGCTGCATAGCTGCAAAATTACGTACCTTATAGTTGAGTTTGCTATAAAAAAAGAACCGCCCGAAATGGGCGGTTCTCTATATCATGAATTGTTTATTTCCACTGTGATGTGCCGAAACGGCTGCTGACCACAAGGTCTTTGCTGCCGGCGGTGTATTTATAAAACCCTTCGCCAGACTTGGCACCAAGGTAGCCTGCCTGAACCATATTGACCAGCAATGTAGCCGGTGCATACTTAGGATTGCCGATACCAGTGTGCAATACATTGAGAATAGACAGGCATGTATCAAGGCCAATAAAATCGGCAAGCTGCAACGGGCCCATAGGATGTGCCATACCCAGCTTCATGATGGTATCTATCTCTGCTACGCCCGCTACACCCTCCTGCAGGGTGATGATCGCCTCATTGATCATAGGCATAAGAATGCGGTTGGCAACAAAGCCAGGGTAATCATTGGCCACACACGGTACCTTACCCAGCTGACCAGATAATGTGTAAATAGTTTGTGTAACGGCAGTATCGGTAGCATAGCCATTGATCACTTCTACCAGCTTCATAACCGGAACGGGGTTCATGAAGTGCATACCTATCACTTTATCCGGGCGCTTAGTAACTGAAGCAATGCGGGTAATAGAAATAGAAGAGGTATTAGATGCAAGAATACAATCAGCAGGGCAATGCTGATCGAGCTGTCGGAAGATATTGAGTTTCAGTTCCACATTTTCGGTAGCTGCCTCTACTACAAGTCCCGCAGTTTTTACTGCTTCTTCCATGTTGGTAAAGGTTTTGATACGTGCAAGAGCAGCATTCTTATCCTCTTCAGAAAGGGAACCTTTAGCCACCTGGCGATCCATGTTCTTACCAATAGTAGCGATGGCCTTGTCTAAAGCACCCTGGTTGATATCCATCATGTGTACATCAAATCCGTTCTGTGCAAATACATGGCAAATACCATTGCCCATGGTACCGGAACCGATAACGGTCACTGTTTTTATGCTTGCTGACATAAGTATGTGTTTTATTCGTTTTGGAGCGGCAAGGTAAGAAAAAGTACTTAGTGTATAGCAGGCGAGCTGCAAGTGCACATCAATCTTAAACTGCTAAAGTATTCCTAAATGCCTGCGAGTAGCGTGTTTGATACCAAAATAGCATTAAATTTATCATATATATTATAGTATGCTACAGGAACAGGTACTTTATGACTTGAATATATTTTCGCACAACAAGCAGAAACGGTGCCTGTTTGACATGCTGAACCATTGTAAAACCGAGGGCGGGAAAAATGCACTTAAAGACCTGTGTGGTTTTAAGAACATCACAAGGGAAATAATGCAGAACCGGCAGGATGCAGTAAAACACATCAGCACTAACGTGCAGACATGGCAAATGACCATTACCACCGGCGAGATCTACTATATGGAGCAGTACCTGAATTCCAGTTACGGCTTCATAACTTATAGCAACAGTGTTCAGCGCTCTTTGCACTCGTTTGGCAAATTATTTACTGATAAGAGCCAATATTACTTTGTACTGAGTGGGATAAAACAACTGCTGGATATACTGAGTAAGATAAAGCGTCTCTACACTGAAGCATATGCTCAAACCATGCCTGTGTTGCTCAAAACCCATTTAAAGGCGATGCAGGAAGGGATAGAAAAGCTGGGCATACATGACGATATCTTTGAAACATTCAGGAACGGAGAACCATCCCCTGTGCTACTGTATGGAACGGACGAAAAGCTAAGGCGTGAACGTAAGGAACTCATCGGTGCGATACTTATAAACTATTATGAGACAGAGGCGTTACTCAGCCTGGCAACAGCACACAATGCAATGCAGCTGGTATTCCCGGATATTGCGCCTGCAGGTAGTGCACTGACAATAACTGATCTGCGCCACCCAATGGTTGAGCAATGTGTGGCGAACAGTATAAACCCGGGAACGAAAAACCTGCTTATAGTGACAGGGCCAAACATGGCCGGTAAAAGCACCTTTCTGAAAAGTTTGGGACTTGCATTTTTTATGACAGGGTTAGGAATAGGGGTAGCTGCGTCGAAAGCATCAATCCCATATACCAGCCAAATAATAACCAGTATTAACACAGAAGATGATATAAATGCGGGGGTAAGCTATTTCTTGAGCGAGGTAAATAATATAAAAAAGATCGCTTCAGGCATTAAAGACGTACCTGCACTGGTGATAGCAGATGAACTGTTTAAAGGAACCAATATAAAAGATGCAATAGCCTGCAGCGAAGTGGTGCTGAATGGTTTTTTGAAACGCAGAGACAGTCTGTTCATAGTGTCCACCCATCTTTATGAACTAGCCACACAATTTGAGCACAACGAATTTTGCCTGCCTGTATATTTTGATGGCAGGATCACTGAAAAAGAAGTAAAATTCGATCACCTGCTCAAAAAGGGTATAAGTGACCAGCGGTTGGGGACGTACCTGATGCAACAACATAATATTCCGGAACTGCTGGAATGCTGAATTATTTGCATGAGTACCAAAGGTTAAGTTACATTTAACCGTCTATAAAGTACCAATTCACCTGGGATCAGTATTCCAGATGGTTTTTTCACCCCTATCAATAGAAATTCTACCCGATTCAGATCATTAACCGGTAATTACACCGAAATTTGTAGGGAAGTAAAGGAGTAAACAAGAAACATTTGAAACGATATTTATCACGCATATTATTGATACTGCTACTGGTTATGAATAGCATAGCCAGCTACGGCACCCATATATTCGGTGGTGAGCTGTTGTACACTCACATTTCCGGCAATACTTATAAAGTAACACTGACCCTTTATGGCGATTGCGGCGCAACGAATGATATCTTTCAATCGCTGTATATAGCCAAGCCTAATGTAAATGTTTATATCAATGATGTGCTGTACCAGAAACGCACTTTTAAAGTAGAAAGTGCAGGTGTAGAGGTATCCCCAGTGTGCCCGGAACAGATCATGAACACTACGTGCAATGGTGGTATATTACCGGGTGTGAAAAAGTTTGTTTATGCAGATACGATTACCTTATCCGGCCCGGCAAAATGGCGGTTCATATTTACCGGCAATATGAATACTACACAGGCAGGGCGTAGCAGCAATATTACAAACATATCTGGTGGAGGCTCATCGGTCATGCAACTGGAAGCAGCATTGGACAACACTAATGGGAATAATTCTTCTCCGCAGTATTCCACCATCCCCACACCATTCTACTGTGTGAATGTAGAAGAACAATATAATCACGGTGCAATTGATGCAGATGGGGACTCGCTGGCGTTCAGCCTGGTACCGGGTATCAATGCGGCACTTGATCCACTGTTGTCAGGCGGTGTAAGTTATATCTCGCCGGCCTCTGAGACCAGTCCTATAATAACTGATCCGGGCGCATTCGTATTCAACATACTGAACGGGCAGATCACCTTTACCACACCGCTATCGCAAGACGCACTGGTGGTGTGCCAGGTAGATGAATACCGAAACGGCGCACTTGTAGGCACCAGTAAACGGGAGATGACCTTCATAGTATTGAGCGACTGTGAAGGCACACCACCCGGCACCAAGATCACTGACCTGGTGGGTGGAACCATCAGCGGTAAGAATGTAGTGAATATATGCATTGGCACTCCTTCGCTATCATTTAATATCCCGGTGATCAACCCGGATAACGATATAACAGTAGTAACCCCGAAAAATGTACCTGCCGGGGCATTACTCACCGTAAGTAATAACAATACCACCCATCCATCCATGAGTTTTTCGTGGAAGACCGATACGCTGCCTCCCGGTGTCTATACTTTTTATGTGACCATACACAACAACCATTGCCCGATATCGAATACGCAAACTGTAGCGTATACCATAAATGTAGCCCCCATACCTACACTGTCTGTGCATCAGCTATCAGCAACCGGGTGTGTGCGCCAGGCCAATATGCAATACAATCTTGCTTATGGGTTTCTACCTCGCACACTGACCATAAGACAAGGCGGCAAAATGGTGAAGACCTATACAGACACAACAGGAATAATAACTGACAGCCTGCCACCAGGCACCTATACCGCAATAGCCAGCTCTGACCCTTTGTGTACTACAGGCATTACGTTTTCTATTGCTGACAGCGGCACATTGCCGGTTACAGCTCCTAATCAATCATTGTGCGTAGGCCAGCCCAGCGCACCTTTATATATAGAACCGGCAGGCAATAATGCAACTATAGTGTGGTTTGACGGACAAGGCAATATCCTGGAACAGGCACCTACACCTAATACCAGTGTAGCGGGAACCTATAACTGGACCGTAGTGCAAACCTACCGTGCCTGCACATCTGAACGGATACCCGTAACTGTTACTGTTCACCCATTACCAGTACCGCAGATACTAAATGTGCCGCAATCAGTATGTTTTGGAGATACGATGCTACTGGAAGCTACCGGCGGCACCTCTTATTCATGGTCGCCTACTGATATACTGTTTGCAGGCAAGAATGGCGAATTGTACACAAGAATAACAATACCGGTAACTGTCACGGTAGTAGCTACAGACGAATACAATTGTGTTGACTCTACTACGGCCACGTATGGTAATATAGAAGCCTGCTGCAATTTTGCGTTTCCCAATTCCTTCACCCCTAACGGGGATGGTAAAAATGATGGGTACAGGGTGATCACCTATGGCAATATGATGCACTTCCGGCTACAGATATATAACCGCTGGGGGCAGATCGTATATTCCTCGTTAGATCCACTGGCATCATGGGATGGCAAGCAATATGGCACCCCATGCCCAATAGGCACCTATTTTTACTACATGCAGGCAGAATGCCTGACCGGACATAAAGAAACCCATAAGGGAGACATCACCCTTGTCCGTTAGCACATTACTTTTTACATATCGGTCCTGCAACTTATCTTCGCAGCATGAAATTTCTGATAGTTGGCCTGGGCAACATAGGAGCAGAGTATGATGCTACAAGGCACAATATAGGCTTTGACGTTGCAGATACATTTGTCCTGAAGAACGATGGTACGTTCAACCTGGACAGACACGCATTTGTATCGGAGGTAAAATGGAAGGGGAAGATATTTGTGGTAATAAAACCGACCACCTATATGAACCTGAGCGGAAAAGCGCTGAAGTACTGGATGGATAAGGAGAAGATACCGGTGGAAAATGTATTGGTGATCGTTGATGACCTCGCACTGCCATTAGGTACACTGCGCCTGCGGGCATCAGGCAGTGATGCCGGGCATAACGGGCTGAAAAACATTCAACTGGTATTGACCAACGATAAGTACCCGAGATTACGGTTTGGTATAGGCAGCGATTTCCCGAAGGGTAAACAAGTGGATTTTGTGCTGGGAAAATGGAAACCATCGGAAGTGCCAATGGTAAAGGATATGCTGCTGAAAAGTGTGGAAGCAATAGAATGCTTTGCTACGCAAGGAATAGGCAAGGCAATGACCTTTTTTAATAAATAGCTTACGGAATAGTATCTTTTGCTTTATCCCTTTTTTCAGGCTTTGCGGTTAGTTTCGGAAATGATATTCTATGCAATAGTTCCATCTTTTCAGAATAAATATTCATTGAATACCTCGCACCGGGCTTAAACGGAGCAAGATCTATTTCCTCCAGATGGTTACCGTAAACTTCTCTTTTTGCTTTCCACAGTACCTTTCCTTTACTATCAGTTATAGTGATGTGCAATACTACGTCTCTTATACGTAATGTAAGCGTGATCACATCAAAGAATCCATCGTCACCATCATCGCCCCGTAACCGGCAATAGGCAGGTACCACATACCTGCCCTTCTTATCTTTCCTGTCAGTTTCACGGGTAACAGGCACATCAAAAGAACGAATAATACCGGGACCACCCAATGCGAAGAAACCACTTACATCATCTTTCGGAAATTTCCAGGTCTGAGCTGCAGCAATATCAATAATACAGCACAGTGTGACCAATAAGAGTAAGTATTTTTTCATGCTGTTATTTTGCAACTGTAATATAATAACAAAGGCGCACCTAAGTGCGCCTTTGTTATTATCTGTTACTTTTTAATCTGCCTGATGGAACGGATAACGATAATCCGTAGGTGATACATAAGTTTCCTTGATGGTCCTTGCACTCAACCAGCGATACAGGTTGAGTATAGAACCTGCCTTATCATTGGTACCTGAAGCACGGGCACCGCCAAATGGCTGCTGACCAACAACAGCACCGGTTGGCTTGTCATTGATGTAGAAGTTACCGGCACTGTTTACCAACGCCTTGGTCATGTACTCAATAGCATGCCTGTCCTGTGCAAAGATGGCACCGGTAAGCGCATAAGGAGAAGTATTATCCAACACGTCAAGAGTCTGTATCCACTGATCAGTCTCGTAAACATAAATAGTAAGCACAGGGCCAAATATCTCTTCGCACATAGTTACGTAAGACGGGTCCGTAGTTTCGATAACAGTTGGCTCTACAAACCAGCCTTTAGAACTGTCGCAGGTACCACCGCAAAGTATCTTAGCAGCGCCGTTGCTGTTCTTTACATTATTAATGTATTTGGCAATGCTGTTGAATGATTTTTCGTCTATCACAGCATTGATGAAATTGGTGAAATCATCAACAGGGCCCATCTTCATGGTCTTGAGTTCCGCAACGAGTTTTTGTTTTATCTCACCTGCAATGTTTCCAGGAAGGTATGCACGTGATGCAGCAGA
>CAYZKL010000001.1:43941-57424 GCA_964478855.1 uncultured Flavipsychrobacter sp. | reverse complement strand
GCTTGGCAGGTAAGCACGGCTGGCAGCACTACATTTCTGTCCCTGGTATTCGAATGCGCCCCTTGCCAATCCTGCCACAACAGCATCAACGTGTGCGGTAGGATGAACAAATACAAAGTCCTTACCACCTGTCTCACCTACTATACGCGGATAGGACTTGTAGCGTGCTATATTGTTGCCAATGCTCTTCCACATTGACTGGAATACACCTGTAGAACCGGTGAAGTGTACGCCTGCAAAATAAGTATGCGCATAGCAGATATCACCTACCACAGGACCCGGAGGATAAATAAGATTGATGACACCCTTAGGCAGCCCTGCTTCTATCAATATCTCCATAAATACATTGGCAGAATAAACCTGGGTATTAGCAGGCTTCCATACTACCACATTACCACACATAGCAGGTGCGGTAGGCAGGTTGCCACCGATAGCTGTAAAGTTGAACGGCGTAACAGCCAGTACAAACCCTTCGAGCGGACGATACTCCATGCGGTTGTCCATACCCTGAGGTGACAATGGCTGCTGCTTGTATACCTGGCTTAGGAAGTGAACATTGAACCTGAGGAAATCTATCAGTTCACATGCGCTGTCTATCTCTGCCTGGTAAGCATTCTTACTTTGACCAAGCATTGTAGCCGCGTTCATTTTGAAGCGATATTTTGTAGCCAGCAATTCTGCCGCTTTCATAAATATTGCAGCACGGTGCTCCCAACTGGTGGCAGCCCATGTTTCGCGGGCAGCGAGTGCAGCATCAATTGCATCATGTACATGTTGTTCGTTAGACGCATGGAAATGACCCAACAGGTGGCCTGTTTCGTGTGGCGGACGAATCTCTTTTTTATCACCGCTGCGTACTTCTTCGCCATTGATATACATAGGTATATCGCACTGGCGGCTCTTCATTTCTGCAAGTGCTTTTTGCAGTGCTATGCGCTCCGCACTTTTGGGAGCATAACTCAGTACAGGTTCGTTCTTTGGCTCAATAAAATCGAAATATGCGTTATTCATTGTTGATGGAAATTTGTGTTTTGTGGGTGCAAAGGTAATTCATTACACTTAATTGTATTTTCTGCCCCTAATATCCATAAAAGTTATATCCGGTTATGGAAAAACCCTGATTGTGCATCTTTTATAGAGGGGATATGTAAATTGCAGTAACAGATAACCAATAATCACAGAAAATTGCCCGGCCACAACCAACATATTAACCTTACTGATGAGGACCTGATGCGGGCTTACCGGGCAGATGAGGATACCCAATGGCTGGGCTACCTGCTGCAACGCTATACTACCCTGCTGCTGGGTGTGGCGCTGAAGTACCTGAAAGATAAACCACAGGCTGAAGATGCTGTGCAACAGATATTTCTAAAGGTACTGACCAATATACCCAGGGAAGAAATACTGAATTTTAAAGGGTGGCTGTATATACTGATGCGCAATCATTGCCTTCAACAACTGCGGGATAAGAACCACCATACCGATGAAAGTATGCTGGCCTATGTGCCCGCCACAGAAACAGACAAGGAAGAGATACAATGGAAAGAATATAACTTGCAGCAAATGGAAGAGGCGATAGATGAACTGCATGAAGAACAGCGCAAAACCATCATACTGTTCTACTTAAAAAAATACAGCTATGAGCAGATCATTGAGCAGACAGGTTATAACTTTATGCAGGTGAAGAGCTACATACAGAACGGTAAAAGGAATCTGAAAACAATATTATTAAAAAGAACAGGTAGCCGCCCATGAGCGACCAGAATCACATATCACCCTTTGAGCCCGGTAGCGGTAACAGGAAACACTTGCCTGAAGATAAGCTGCTGGCTTACCTTGAAGGAAAGTTGCCACCTGCAGAACAACACGAAGTGGAGCAATGGCTGGCTGATGAAGGCATGGAAAGCGATGCCCTGGAAGGCCTGCACACCATGCGCCCGGAAGATACCCGCCATACTGTAAATAAGCTGAATCATAACCTGCGCAAAACCCTATTATCAAAAAAGCATAAGCGTACCAGGCTGAAAACCGACCAACACATTATTGTTGCTATTGCTATCATATTATTACTGGTAGTTGTTGCTTATATTGTGGTGAGCATAGCATTATAACAACCCAAAAAGAACCGATAATAAACCAATGAAGGGAGTGCTGTTTATTTTAGGATTGCTGTACAGTGCGGCTGCAATAGCCCAGACAGACAGCATTCGTGTATGGAACAAGTGGTGCGCAAAAAAAGACACCATGCTGCTATTTACCGCTGCCAATAACCTGATACAGGTATATAGCCCAACGCTGAAACCTGGGGATATAAAACTGAAAAGCCTTGACTACGCATTGCGTATAGGAGCACCTGAGGTGAAAGGAGATACCATATCAGTAATGGCGATGCCATACCCCGGTAAGGGCAAAAATATGCGCCTGGCCATACAAGATAAAAAAGGTAAAACACTGAAGACCATTGCTTTTTCCAGCGCAGAAGTTCCTGCGCCTATTGCAAGAGTAGGAAAGATCAAAACCAACGAGGCTTTTAAAAAGGAATTCCTGGCGCAGCAGGCACTGACTGTTGATTTCCCGGGCTCTTTCTATAATTATCCCTACCGGGTAAAGCAGTACACAGTAAAAATGGTGACGGAAAAATCGAGTATCACAGTTAATGCGGTAGGATCGTTCCTGTCTAAAGAACTGATACAGCAAGTAAAGGATGCACCGGCCGGTACAATGATAGAATTTTCGGCAATAAAAGCTACCTGCCCGGAATGCATCACTAAAGACCTGCCTGATATAAAACTGAAAATAAAGTAGATCAATATTTTCGGTTGATCACAAAATTGACCAACTCTTCCATTGCTTTACGGGCAGGAGTTTCAGGGTATTTATAAAGCAATTGTAATGCCTCGTCTCTGTACTCCATCATTTTTTGCTGCGCATACGCTATGCCGCCCGAGCGCTGTACATAACCTATCACCTCATCTACCTTTGCACGATCTGTACTATTGTTCTTTACAATGTTGATGATCTTACGCTTGGTGAGCCAATCGGTATGCTGCAATGTATAGATGAGCGGCAGGGTCATTTTCTTCTCCTTGATATCTATACCCGTGGGCTTACCAATGTTATCCTGGCCATAATCAAAAAGGTCATCCTTTATCTGGAATGCTATACCTACCTTTTCGCCAAACAAGCGGAAATGATCGGTCACAGCGTCATCGGCAGTAGCAGAGAATGCCCCGGCAGAACATGCAGAAGACAGTAGTGATGCGGTCTTAGCACGAATAATGTCGAAATATATCTGCTCATTGATATCCAGTTTACGGGCCTTCTCCATCTGCAATAGTTCGCCCTCACTCATTTCCTTAACTGCCCTGGATGTGATCTGCAATATCTTATAGTCGCCGTGATCAATAGATAAGAGCAGGCCTTTAGAAAGAAGATAATCACCCACCAGTACCGCTATCTTATTCTTCCACAATGCATTGATCGAGAAAAAATTTCTACGCTTCATAGAATTGTCCACAACATCGTCATGCACAAGCGTGGCAGTATGCAGTAACTCTATGAGTGCAGCAGCCCGGTAGGTAACATCATTGATCTCGCCGGCAATCTTAGCAGAAAGAAAAACGAACATTGGCCGCATCTGCTTTCCTTTTCGTTTGATAACGAACTGCATGATACGGTCGAGCAGGTAATTAGAGCTCTTTACATTATCAGCAAACTTTTTTTCAAATAATGATAGTTCGCTTCCAATGATCTTATTTACAAATTCCATTTTTAGATGCCTGTTCGAATAAGATGTAAAAGTCAGTAATTAAGCTGTGAGAAAGAAGTATTTTTATTGGCATAATGATTGTTGCATAATAAAATGGTAAAATAGTGGTTATTTTCTCTGTGCGGTTTGCTTTTTGCCCCCTTTAAAGTTACCTTTGTCAATGTATTTTTATAATTTACATAATACTGATATAAACACATATACCATGCTCATTAAGAAGTACATACTACTTGCAGGAATAGCCCTGACAACAGTTCAAACACTGTCTGCCCAGGAAAGCGCACCGCAGGTCCCGGCTTCCCCAACTTCTGCTCCCCAATGGTCAAACAGAGATATGACCTATCGCGGGAAAAATTATGATATAATGGATTCTTCCTACTATCCTAAGAGCAAAAGCAAGCAGTTTCACAGGTATATGGATCACCAGGAACCATTTCCACCAAAACCACGTACCCAATTGGAAATAGGTATTGGCGGCGGTCTTAATAATGTTGTTGGTAATGTGCCAACGCTTATGCTATGGCAAGGTGGCGGTGCAGGCATCAATGTCAATGTCCGTAAATCTTTAGGTTATATATTCTCAGTGCGTGCACAGTATATATATGGCGTAGCCAAGAACCTGGACAGGCAGCCTACAATAAGCTACGATGCACCTTATACTACATTTGGCTACATGCCGCTACAGTATGCACCACTCGGTGTTACCCCTACTCAGGTGTATCGCTATACAAGGATGGAATCATCCCAGCTTAGCCTTGACCTTATGTTCAATGTAGGTAATATCAATTTCCACAAAGGCCGTAACTCATTGGCATTCTTTGGCTATGCAGGCATAGGCGCACTTGGATATAAAACGCGTGTGAACGCACTGGACGAAAACTTTGCAGCATACAACTTCGGTACCATAGTACCTAACCCTGCTGAAAAGAACAGTAAGATCCGTAAGGACCTGAAAAGCAAAATGGATAAAACCTTTGAAACTGCTGCAGACAATGGTAACAGTGCAACGATACTTGATGATAAGACACTTGATTTTGCACCAAGCATAGGCGCGGGAGTGCAGTACAGGATCAACAAACAATTCAATGTGCAGTTGGAAGAACGCTACACATTCCCAAGAGACGGGTACCTGGATGGTACTATCTATGGCAAACCACTTGGCAACACCGTAGCTCCTGGTCGCGTTACAGATGCAATCAATTACTTTTCTGTAAGCATCAACTACAACCTGAAGACATCGAAGAAAAAATCTGTTGAACCACTTTACTGGATCAACCCGCTGGATCATGGCTACAATGAACTTTCTTACCCACGCCATATGATACTGCCAAACCCTGTATTACCTGATGAAGATAATGATGGCGTTACTGACCAGTTTGACAAATGTCCTAAAACACCTGCAGGCTTGGCTGTTGACGGTCATGGCTGTCCGCTGGATACCGATGGCGATGGTGTACCCGACTATAAGGATAAACAACTGATAACACCTACAGAGTGCCAGCCGGTAGATGCTGATGGCGTAGGTAAATGCCCTTGCCCTGATGGCTGTAAAGACATTAACGGTGGTGGTAACAAAACTGCCTGCGGCAACGTAGGTTTCCCGGGCAACTCTAAGATTAGCCAGCCTATTGAAGCACAGCTGGCTATACTGGCATCGCAGATGCAGGCCAACCCTAACTGTAAAGTAGTGATAGTAGGTGGCGGCAGTGGTAGCAAGATCAAAGAACAGCATTCATGGGAGCATGTAAATGCAATCATTGAATTCATCAGCGAGAAGCACAGCATCAGCCGTGACCGCTTCATATTCAAATATGGTGAAGCCGGTGATGAAAATATTGTTACTTACCGCTCTGCTAACTCTGATGAAGCAGGTACTTCAAACGTACCTCCTCCGCATCCGGAAATAAGATAATCATTAGCTATTGCAACAAAATGCCCCGGAAAAACCGGGGCATTTTTATTTTGAGAAAGATGGAATAAATATCAGGGGCGGGCTACATTAAAATCGCCGTTGACGACGTTGAAAGAGTCTGCAGTAAAGTAGAACTTGCCGATAAGTGAGTAATACTCATCGCTGATAACAGAGATCATACCGGAAGTAGCATAATGGCGGGTAGTACCTACATAATAGGTAGCTGTATAAACAGGCGGATCAACGGGATAATCTCCCGGGCCGGTATAATTTGTGATATTAAATACTATAGTGCTTGTAGTACCATTCTTTCTGGTGGCGGAAATCATGAGGTTTCGCTTGCCGCTATCATTGCCGGAGAGTGCTACCGTATAACCGTATGCCGAATCTGTTTTCCAATCAACTCCATTTATACTGGCCGTCATTGAAACCAATGAATCCCTGTTATTGTCGGGTGCTACGGCTGTGGTATCGGCAGGGCCATTGCTTTTCTTGCAGGCTCCAAACGAAATAAACATTAATACCGGGATAGCGATCAGTAACCTTTTCATAGAATTTCCTTATACCAAAGATAACGCTAAAAGCAGCACTTTGGTATAAGTGAGCAGGGAAACAAAAAACAGGGAATCCTTATGGCAGACCTACGTTAAAATCACCGTTGGTAATCGAAAGGCCATCGTAAGTAGTAAAGGAAAAATAGCCGATTATGCTGTTTGGGGTAATACGGGTGATAGCAACCACACCACCTGATGCTGCACTGACAACACCTGAATGATAATATAATGCACTTGCCTCAGACATTACTATTGAATAAGTACCTGTAATGCCCCTGTATTTGGTGATACCCAATACTATTTTATCCCTTGGCGTCAGCGGGTCTGAAGTATTGCCTGTGATATATAAAAGAGTGGTAGTGTCGTGTATCTGTGTATCTAATGTTGATGGCACAGTGGTCTCAGCGGTAAAATTGTAAGTACCGATCTTAGCGGTCATAGACGGGTTAATGGTCGTTACATAGGGAGTATTTTTGATACAACCGCCAAATAACGCTATGCAGGATACTATAATAAAAACCGAAAAAAGGCCTTTTTTCATACTAGGATGTTTGCGCTAAGATAAGTCTTTAATATTCAAAATTCAAAATCAGGCAGGCCGCCAGCCTATACATGATAAATGATTTAATATTTTGATCGTAAGTGGTTTAAAACTGATATGGGGTAAAGTCATTTACATAACATTTCAAAAACCATACATTTGCATCCATCATGACGAGATACATACTTGCACTATTATTATCGATGCCACTGATGGCAGGAGCACAGGACAAACTTACTGAAAAGAACTACAGGGTCTATTCGGTAAAGCTGGGTAAAGAAGTAGCACTGAAAGACATAGCGACCGATATGGTCAACTACGATGTATTGTTCTTTGGCGAGGAGCATAATGATAGTGTGACCCACTTCCTGGAGCGGTCAATGCTGGAGCAGATGTATGCTCAATTCGGTAGTAACCTGGCATTGTCTATGGAGATGTTTGAGCGAGATGTACAACCAGTAATGGACGAATACCTGAAAGGAGCTATAAAGGAAAAGCATTTTCTGAAGGATGCAAGAGTATGGAGCAATTACCGTGATTATAAGCCTATGGTGGAATTTGCCAAAGAAAAAGGGCTGGACGTGGTATGCGCCAATGCCGCTGCAAGATATACGAACCTTGCCGGAAGGAAAGGACAAAAAGCACTTGAGGCACTGCCTGAAGCTTCGAAAAACAATTTTGCACCCCTGCCCTATGATACTGCAGAAGGTGGCTATTATGAAAAACTGACCGGCATATCGCTACACGCTACCGGACCTACAGATACAAGTAAGGCAAAGGCTGCACCGATGATGAATATGGGTGGCTTTAACCTGGTGATGGCACAATCGCTGTGGGATGCAACAATGGCATACTCCATATATGAGTACAGGAAAGAAAAGGGCAATAAAAAGAAGAAAGTGATGCAGGTGAATGGCAAGTTTCACAGCGATGAGGGCTTCGCCGCAGCTACACAGCTTTTGCACTACAGCCCAAAGACAAAACGCCTCATTATCTCCACGGCAAGCGACGAAGATTTCCCGAATATTAAATGGGAAGACTATAAGATGCAGGGTGATTATGTGATCATCACAGACCCGAAAGTGCCACGCACCTACAAAGACTAAGCGGATAAAGACACAGGAACTTAACCTGTTTTATATTTTAATTATGACCATAGTAGGTCATTCCATCTCTATGTTTGTTATTTTTGTACCAAATACAGCAGTTTGAGGATCCATACACAGGGACTGGTAAAGCAATATGGCAAGCGCACGGTGGTCAACAATGTATCGTTTGACGTAAACCAGGGCGAGATAGTAGGTTTGCTTGGCCCTAACGGCGCAGGTAAGACCACATCATTCTACATGGTGGTAGGCCTCGTTAAACCAGACCAGGGAGAGGTGTTCCTTGATGGGGAGAACATCACCAAGCTACCCATGTATAAGCGTGCACAAATGGGGATAGGTTACCTGCCCCAGGAAGCATCCATTTTCAGGAAGCTGTCGGTAGAGGATAACATATCTGCAGTGCTGGAAATGACCAAACTTACCAGGAAAGAACAACAACATAAACTTGAAGAACTACTGGACGAATTTCACCTGAATCATGTGCGCAAGAGTAACGGCGATGTACTGAGCGGAGGGGAAAGAAGGCGTACGGAAATAGCAAGGGCTCTTGCGGTGAACCCAAAATTTATACTACTCGATGAACCATTTGCCGGTATTGACCCGATAGCAGTAGAAGACATTCAAAGCATAGTAGCTACACTGAAATATAAGAATATAGGCATCCTTATCACGGACCATAATGTGCAGGAAACACTGTCTATTACAGACAGGGCATACCTGCTGTTTGAAGGTAAGATACTGAAGGCCGGCACTGCTGAAGACCTTGCAGAAGATGAACAGGTAAGAAAAGTGTACCTGGGACAAAACTTTGTGCTGCGAAGAAAAGATCATCTCCATCCTATCGGTTCGAAACCACAGTAGCCTTCATTAATAACAAAACAAGAGAACCATGAGTATCATTAGTCCTGCATTTAAGGGGTTCATCAAATTGCGCCAGAGTGCAATAGATAATTTTATGCATAACCCTATTGATACACAGCAGCAGGTATTCAATCACCTGGTGGGTTCTGCACAGTTTACCGAGTACGGCAAGAAATATAATTTTGAGCAGATAGATAGTATTCCTGAGTTTCAGAAACAAGTACCCATCAATGATTACGAAACCCTGAAGCCATATATACAACGCATACTGGAAGGCAACCAGAATATTCTGTGGCCGTCACCTATTAAGTGGTTCGCTAAGTCGAGCGGCACCACGAGTGATAAAAGCAAGTTCATCCCTGTAAGTAAGGAATCAATGGATGATACTCACTTCAGGGGAGGCAAGGACGTGCTGGCACTTTTTCTGCGTGAAAATGCTAACTCCAATCTTACATCAGGCAAATGCCTGGTACTGGGTGGCAGCCACCAGGTAAACCAGATGAATGCCTCTTCATTCTTCGGAGACCTTTCGGCAGTAATGATGCAGAATATGCCGCTTGCAGGACAATTGTTCAGCCTGCCTGAACTGTCGATAGCACTGATGACCGAGTGGGAAGAAAAGATAGAACGGATGGCCCATAGCACCATACAGGAGAATGTAACCTATATAGCGGGCGTACCAACATGGACCATTGTACTTATAAAGCGGATATTTGAAATAACAGGTACCAACAACCTGCTGGATATATGGCCCAACCTGGAACTGTATATACATGGTGGTGTAAACTTTACACCATACCGTCGCCAGTTTGAGCAATACATCCCGTCACGCAATATGTTTTACAGGGAAACCTATAATGCATCGGAAGGATTCTTTGCGGCGCAGGACAGGGAAGATGAGGAAGGTATGTTACTATTCCTTAATCATGGCATATTCTATGAGTTCATGCCGATGGATGAATACGGCAAAGAACAGCCGAGAACACTTACCCTAAAGGAAGTAGAACTATATAAGAACTACGCAATTGTAATCAGTACAAATGGTGGCCTGTGGCGCTACCTGGTGGGCGATACCGTACAATTTACATCACTCAACCCGTTCCGCATCAAAGTAACCGGAAGGTTGAAACACTTTATCAATGCGTTCGGTGAGGAACTGATCGTAGATAATGCGGATAATGCCATTGCAGTAGCCTGCGCTGAAACCGGAGCCGTAGTAGTAGATTATTCGGCCGCACCGATATATATGACCGGGCAGACAAACGGAGCGCACGAGTGGGTGATAGAATTTGAATACCTGCCTATACCGCTGGAAAAATTCACAACACTGCTTGATAAATCATTGCAGGCTATCAATTCAGACTACGAGGCTAAACGCTATAAGGACATGGCGTTGCGTATGCCGATAGTACATGAAATGCCGAAGGATGGTTTTAAGCGGTGGCTGAAGGATAAAGGTAAACTGGGAGGTCAGCATAAGGTTCCACGCCTTAGCAATGAGCGAAAATACCTGGAGGAAATGCTGGCGTATGTATATCCCGATCAGGCAACAGTACCCTCAGCCTGATCAGTTGACCGGGGCTTTCCTGTCTCCCAAGTGGTAATGGCAGCAGACATCTTCTGCAAAAGTGCGCTATTGGCCAGATAATATAACATAAGGGGACACAGCTTGAGTAACCCCCTCTTCGTTGTATTCCCCAGGTCGAACAAAGGCAACAAATAGCCCAGCAACGCAAGCCCGAAATAAACAACAGCTATCATGTACAATGTAATCAGGGCAGCCTTACTGAATTTTCGTATCCAGAACAGATCGAGTAACAGTACAACTAAAAAGACAGCTGCAAAGTAACCAAACACCATCATGCTTTTTCCCGAAAAAATGTAATCCCGGGTTATCTCACTCAACCTGGAAAATAGTACAGATACATTTGAAAGATCCCCGTTTATATTGCCCTGCATATCGAACGGTACAGGCACGAAGTATCGAACGAAAACATGAAGGCAAAGGAAATAGGCAAAAGCGGGGATCATCAAAAAAACACCGATGTGTGCAATGGTTTTTTTGGCAGGCATCTTCAATCTATAATAGTGATATATGATCGGCGGCACTACCATTGCTACAAAAACCAGGGTCTCATTCCTGATATAAGTAGCAATCCCGAATAAAAAAGCCGAGTAATCATAAAGTATTACATAAGTATAGCCGTATAATAGCGGTTGGGAAAGGAATAGTACCATCAGGAATCCGGCAATAAAAGGATGTATGCACTGCCTGACCAAATCGTATATCCATGCTGTAAAAGAAAGGAAGAGGACACTTAACCATAGTTGGCCAAAAGGGCATACCAGTAACTTATAGATCACCTGCAACCCTGTGATGTAGGGCGACTTAAAATAGTTGTTGGATGTCTGAAGATCAATAGAAAACACGGAGTTGATCATAGTGCCTTCTCTTCTTGCAAACTCAGCTATAATTTCAGGGCCAGTGATCATATCCCTTGCTGTAGGCGGATAATAAAAACAACGCCAAACACTCACTAATGCCAGCAAAGCAAGAACCAATATAAATGGCCATTCATAAAGGCCGGGCAGATTAAATACAGGACGTTTGAAAACAAAATTCCGCCAGTTCAGCATCATTGGAATACAAGCAAGTATCGTAGTAAGTGTAACTGAAATATATACCGACGTTTGGGTTATAGCTATACCTGCAAGCTGCAAAAAGCAAGGAATAAAAGAAACAACAGCAACTCCGGTGATCAGAGAAAGGCAATGAATAGTAAAAGGTCTTGCATCTGGCCTGAACAAATGCACAATACCCCTGCCACAAAAATAGTGCGCCAAAATAATGAAGACAAGTCCTGTCACATCCATATCAGGGAATATAATTTTTGTATAGGTTAATCAACGCTGCAATATCTTCTTTACTACGTATCCTCCTCAGCATAACGGTTTCCTTATTGGGTACTAAAGTCCAGGTAGCCTCATACACATTGGGGCTATTGGCCCATACTGCTTTATGTCCGGTGAAATAATAGAACTCAAGTGGGGAGACAGCCTCTACATCAATTACACCAGATTTTTTTAGGTATTCTGTAGGCGGCAGCAGTAATACTGCATCTGAAAAATTTGCCTTATCAAGAACACCAACTGTCTGTTTATACACTACAAAGGTATTGCCATAACGTGCAGTCATCCTATCGAGTGTATCAAGCAGCTCAACCTGATCACTGTAACTGATAGGTGGGTATAAGACACTGAGTGACATCCAGCCACTATAACCGGGTACCATATACACACCCACACAAAGCAGGCAGGCTGCAAGCAATAATAAAATCTTTTTAAACATAGATCCGGTTGATAAAGCTACGTAATGGCATTACAAAAACAAAGAAATCAGGTTTAGCATTCTTAGCAGCCAGGTAAAGCATCTGAAATAATTGCTTTTTGCCCGGGTTTCTTTTGCTCCCAATTGGTAATGAGCATTGACAACTTTTGTATGAGCCCGCTATTGGCCATGTATACCAGCATAAGTGGCAGTACTTTGAACAGACCTCGCTTAGTAGTATTGAACAGATCGAAAAGCGGGAACAGGTAACCAAGCAGTGGCATACCAACATACACTACGGCAATACCATAAAGAATGATGCGGGACTCTTTATTGAAATTGCGTGGCCAAATCAGGTCAACTAACAATAATCCCATAAAAAAATAGATGAACACCCCATATACTGACAGGCCTATAGGCTTGAACAGTAATAGCACATGCATATCCCAAAAACGCTTAAAGAATACCGATACGTTTAGCAGGTGGTGATTTAACTGTCCGCTTACATCAAAAGCTACAGGTACAAAATTGCGGATGAATAAATACATGCACACACCATAAAACAAAGCCGGAATGACAATAAACACACCTGCCCGCTTTAATATTTGAGCCAGGAAGACCTTTTGCCTGAACAGATGAAACAACAGCAAGGGCAACAGCAATCCGACCAATACCAGCGTCTCATTCCTTACATATGTAGCCAGGCCAAACAGCAACGAAGAAAATAGCAGATCAGGCTGATGCCGGTCGAGCAGGTATCCCTGCAGGAAGTAAAAGCCAAAGAAGAAATACACCATATTGCTGTAATCATAGAGCATAAGGTAGCTGTATGCAAACAGATCGGGTGTAGCAACGAAAAATAACAACAGCATTCCTGCAATTATGGGGTGTACCCACCTGCGCAGCAACACATATAACCAGGCAATAAAAGAAAGGAATATGACGCTGAGCCATTGCTGTCCGAACTCGTTCACTAATAGTTTGTATAAGATCTGCAACCCGGTAATGAACGGAGACTTGAAATGATTGTTGGTGGTCTGCAGATCAATGGTAAAAACAGAATTGATCATAGTCCCCTCCCTTACCGCGTATTCGGCTATCAGCTCCGGTCCGCTGAGCATATCGCGCGGGGAAGGCGGATAATAAAAACAACGCCATACGCTGACAAGTGCCAACAATGCTATAACAATGATAAAAGGCCATTCGTATATGGCAGGCAACTTTAAAGAGGGAAAGGTAATACGCGCACGGGAACGCATTAAAGGAATACATAACAAAGCAACAAACACGCTAACTCCTATGCATGAGCTCAGTACAGTGATAGGAATGCTGAACAACTGCAGCAGGCAAGGAACAAACGCTACCAGCCCTACCCCGGTTATCATAGCAGCACAAAAAGCAGGCACAGG
>CAYZKL010000001.1:31480-43880 GCA_964478855.1 uncultured Flavipsychrobacter sp. | reverse complement strand
CCGCCATATAGTGCGCCACTAACAAAAATAAGAGGCCGGCAATATTCATAAGGCTACATGGTATTTTTTATAGACGTCCAGTATATCCTGCAACTCAGTTTTGCCCTTTATCCTCATTAATGTGATGTTGTTGTTTTTGTCAGGCCCAAGGGTCCAGTTTGCCTTCATCACATCAGGGCTGTTGATCCATACCGCCTTAATACCGGTAAGGTAATAGAACATAGCAGGCTCAATTACATAGAAGTCGGCAACTTTCTTTTCCCGGATATAATCATCGGGTGGAAGCAACATAACCGGGTTCAGTGAATCAAGTTCTTTGAGCCTGTCGGTAAGTTGTTTGTAAACCCTGTAAGAATAGCCATACTTTATTGATCTGCGATCTTCGATGTCCATTACCTTACTTTGTTCCAGTATGTTATTATCAGCATGAAGAATATTGCTGCGCAGCCAATAACTGAAATTGGGGATATTGAAAAACAGCAGAATTGCCAATATTGAAGTAAGCAATAAATTCAGCTTAGTGTAGTTCATAGAGGACTAAATATAGTGAACTTATCAAAAAAACAGGAAGGGTGAGAGGAGCACTATTTAATACCCTTGTTTTCATTCCTCGCTTCCATCATACTCATCTCCTTTGCTTTAGCCAGGAACTCTGATGCGAAAATAAATGAATTGAGCCGCTCATCCTTGCTGAATATGATATCCTTGTTAGAGCCTTCCCATTGCTTATTGCCCTGATACATGTACACAATATGGTCACCGCTTTCCATAACGGTATTCATATCATGCGTATTGATAACAGTTGTGATGTTGAACTCTTTGGTTATTTCCTTTACCAGTTGATCGATCACCAATGAAGTTTGCGGATCGAGGCCGGAGTTCGGCTCATCGCAGAACAGGTATTTGGGGTTCTGTACTATAGCGCGGGCGAGTGCCACACGTTTTTTCATACCCCCGCTTATTTCAGCAGGGTATTTCTTATTGGTATCTTTCAGGTTCACACGTTCCAGCACTTCGTTCACCCTTGCCAGCTTCTCTTTATAGGTCTGCCTTGTAAACATATCCAGCGGGAACATGACATTTTCGGCAACCGTCTTACTGTCAAACAATGCACCACCCTGGAACAGCATGCCTATCTGCTTACGCAATTCTTTCAGCTCCACATCATTCATGGTTACTATATCCTTGCCCTCATACAGCACCTCTCCCGAATCGACCGGTAACAGGCCTATCATTATTTTCATGAGCACGGTCTTGCCACTACCACTGGTACCAATGATCAGGTTGGTATGCCCTGCCTCCATTTTAGCGGATACATCCTGCAAAACCACTTTATCACCAAAGCTCTTTCTTACATTCCTTATTTCGATCATTGTTTGTAGCTAATGAAAAGTATAAAGCCCGAACGAATTATATCATTATACCTGGAACACGCCCATTTTAAAATCCTTATCCACCTGCGAATGGTTTGCTGCATTGATACCTTCAGATATTACTGACCTCGTCTGCGCAGGATCTATTATCTCATCGACCCACAGGCGGGCTGCTGCGTAATAAGACGAAGTTTGTGTTTCGTACTTATCCATAATATCTTTCAGCATTGCCTTTTCCTTTTCAGGTTCTATCACTTCTCCTTTAGCCTTAAGCGATGCTACCTGTATCTGCAACAAAGTTTTTGCCGCCTGCTCGCCACCCATTACCGCGATCTTGGCATTAGGCCATGCATATATAAAGCGGGGATCGTAAGCCTTACCACACATTGCATAGTTACCGGCACCATACGAGTTACCTATGATGATAGTGATCTTTGGCACAACGGAATTGGCTACAGCATTCACCAGTTTTGCACCGTCTTTGATGATACCTGAGTGCTCGCTGCGGCTGCCTACCATAAAGCCGGTCACATCCTGCAGGAAGACCAGCGGAATTTTTTTCTGGTTGCAGTTCATAATAAAGCGCGCTGCCTTGTCTGCACTGTCGTTATAGATAACACCGCCCATCTGCATCTCCCCCTTACCACTCTTCACTATCTTGCGCTGGTTGGCCACTATGCCTACGGCCCAACCATCCACACGGGCGTAGCCACATACTATGGTCTTACCATAATCTTCTTTGAACTGGTCGAACTCTGACTTGTCAACAATGCACTTGATCACATCCACTACATCATACTGCTTGTTGTTCATTGGAGACACTAATCCATATATCTCGTTGGCCTCCTTAGCCGGCAATACCGGTTTTGCACGGTCGTAGCCGCGGCGTGGCTGCTCGCCCACCTTATCCATTATGCGGCGTACCTGGTCCAGGCACTCCTGCTCAGTATCAAATTTGTAGTCAGCTATCCCACTTACCTCGGTATGCGTTTTCGCACCCCCAAGTGTTTGTATATCTATGTCTTCACCTATCGCTGCTTTCACCAGGTATGGTCCTGCCAGAAATATTGATCCGTTACCTTCCACCATCAGCGTCTCGTCGCTCATAATAGGCAGGTAAGCACCACCGGCCACACAACTACCCATTACAGCAGCTATCTGCGTAATGCCCATTGCACTCATTTGTGCATTGTTGCGAAAAATTCGTCCGAAGTGTTCTTTATCTGGGAATATCTCATCCTGCATAGGAAGGTATACACCGGCACTGTCCACAATGTAAATAACAGGCAGGTGGTTTTCCATGGCTATCTCCTGCATACGCAAGTTCTTCTTGCCGGTTATCGGGAACCATGCACCCGCTTTCACGGTATTATCATTGGCAACGATCACACACTGGCGGCCACATACATAGCCCAGACCGGCAACTGTGCCTCCGGCCGGACAGCCTCCATGTTCCTGGTACATCTCGTACCCGGTGAAAGCCCCTATTTCCGTAAAAACACTTTCTTTATCTATGAGGTATTGTATCCTTTCCCTCGGGGTCATTTTCCCTTTCTCACGAGCCTTCTCTATCGCTTTCTTTCCTCCACCCAGGCTTATTACCGCATGACGCTGTTTCATCTGGCTTACGGCCAGTCTCATTGCGTCATCATTTTTATTGAATTCCAGGTCCATCCGGATAACTTATTTAGGGTGCAAAAATAGTTGTATAAATCGAGAGGTAGCATATAATATATTAATTTTAATCGACCTGTTATGTTAAATAAATATTCTATCCGTAATACTGATTAAATCTTCAGCCATATCTCCTGAATACTCAAATCGCCTAACTTTGCAGTATGTCTGCGCACAAGATCATTATAGCTATAGACGGGTACTCCTCCTGCGGCAAAAGTACGCTGGCTAAAGAACTGGCTGCCAAGCTTGGCTATAGCTATATAGACAGCGGTGCTATGTACCGCGCTATCACGCTTTATTTCCTGCGCAACAATGTTCGATTTGACAACCATGAAGAAATACTGGCCGCTATAGCCAACATTCATCTTTCATTCGTCTTCAACGAGCAGAAACAGCGCTCGGATATACACCTGAATGACGAAGATGTGGAACCGCACATCCGCGACATGATCGTGGCTGAAAAGGTAAGTGAGGTGGCGGCTATCCGCGAAGTGCGCGCATTTGCCGTAGCCCAGCAGAAGCGAATGGGCCGCAAAAAAGCCATCGTGATGGATGGCAGGGACATCGGCACAGCGGTTTTCCCGGATGCGGAACTAAAGATATTCATGACCGCCGACCCTGAAGTAAGGGTAATGCGCCGGTTCAAGGAGATGTATGCTACGAATGAGCACATTACTATAGACGAAGTAAGGCATAACCTGGAATTGCGGGACTATATCGACAGCACCCGCGAAGAAAGCCCACTTCACAGGGCTGAAGATGCCCTTCTGCTGGATAACAGCAGCCTGAGCCGTGAAGAACAACTGGAAATGGTGCTGGAATGGGTGAAGGACCGTGCTACAAACCCGCAAACTGTAAAGGGGCTTACCCTGAATTCTTAATTCAGAGTAAACCCATTGCAAATCACGCTCGTAGTTATAAGGATTTCAGCCAGGTAACTACTTCGTCGCGGGTCTTGCCCAGTTTCTGTTGAATACGGCCCAGCAATTCATCATCTTTTCCTTCTTCATATTGCAGATCGTCATCGGTAAGGTCGGCATTGGCTTGTTTTATCTTGCCTTTCCACTCGTTCCATTTACCTTTTAATTCTAACTTGTCCATAATGTGTTTTTTTATACACGCTAAAATTTCCATGCCATAACTATTGAAGTATTGTAAGCAGGAATAATTTCCATTCTTAACCCTACCTTTGCGGCATAATTACCACAATTCCATGCGTACCACTGTTTTATTAAGCTGTTTAGTGCTCCTAGTATTTTCATCCTGCAAGGATACCCGCATCAAGGAACATGCTGACTGGGGAAAATATTATGAAAAATACGGCATTAAGAACGCATGTATCATGGTGCGTGATAACAACCACGAATCGGTGCATTTTTATAACAAAGAGCGCTGCCTGCAGCGTTTTTCGCCTGCCTCCACCTTCAAAATATTCAATTCGCTGGTAGCTCTGGAAACAGCAGTGGCGCCGGATGACCAGTTGATGATAAAATGGGACAGTGTACAACGCCGCCCTGAATGGAACAAGGATATGAATATGCGTGAGGCTTTCAAAGAGAGCAACCTCCCCTACTACCAGGAAATAGCCCGCCGCATTGGCCCGGCCCGTATGAAGCACTTTATCGACACCGTGAAATACGGCAATATGAATGTGAGCGGAAAGATCGATGATTTCTGGCTTACAGACTCCCTGCAGATATCAGCTGATGAACAAACCGGTTTTCTGAAAAGGCTGTACTTTGCCGAGTTGCCATTCTCTGAGCGCTCACAACGCATAGTAAAGACACTAATGCTGCGTGAAGAAACTCCCGGCTACAATCTTTATTATAAAACCGGCACCCATGAGCATGGCGGAAAGACGCTGTACTGGGTAGTTGGCTTTGCGGAAAGGCTAGAACATGTAAAAGAGCCTAAAGGCTCTATGAACAAGAGCAACATGCGGTTCTACCCTTACTTTTTTGCCCAAAACTTCGAAATGCCTACTGCAGATACATCACGTAACTGGTACCAGGTGCGCATAGATATTATGCACGATGTGCTGAAAGACTACGGCGCCATACAGTAATACTGCTTAGTTCCATTTTAGCCGGCACAGGATTTTTATCGTGTTCAGAGAATTTTCTTTATTTTACGAGCACTTTCAACAGTATTCATATGCAATTTTCCGCACAGCAGATAGCCGGTATATTGAACGGGCAGATAGAAGGCAATGCCGATGTTTCGGTAAGCAAATTATCAAAGATCGAAGAGGGAGAACCGGGTTCTATTTCCTTCCTGGCCAATCCGGCATATACCCAGTATATCTATAACACACAGGCTACGCTTGTTATCGTTAATAAAGATTTTGCGGCCACCGCACCTATCTCTGCTACGCTGATACGTGTGGAAAGTGCGGCTATGGCATTTGCTAAGTTGCTGGAAATGTATAACCAGGTAAAACTGAATAAAACAGGAGTATCTAAACAGGCCTACATATCAGATAGCGCGAAGGTGGGTACTAACATTTATGCCGGTGAATTTGCCGTGGTGAGCGACAATGCAGTGATAGGAAATAATGTAAAAATATACCCACAGGTATATATAGGCGATAATGTAGTGATAGGCGATAATACCACCCTGTTTGCAGGCGTAAAAATCTATTCTGACACCATTATCGGTAAGGACTGCATCATCCATTCAGGCACCGTAATAGGCAGCGATGGATTCCGTTTCGAACCACAGAATGAAGGCAATAAAAAAGTACCTCAAATAGGCAATGTGATCATAGAGGATGATGTGGAAATAGGAGCCAACTGTGACATAGACCGAGCTACCCTGGGCTCTACCATACTCCTTAAAGGCGTTAAGTTCTACAACCTGGTACATATAGCCCACAATGTGGAAGTAGGCGAGAACAGCTACCTGGCGGCCTGTAATGTTGTTGCCGGCTCTACCAAGATAGGTAAGAACTGTATGTTCAGCGGACAGGTAGGTATAGTAGGCCACCTGAACATCGCAGACAATACCATTATCACGGCTCAGTCGGGCATATCCAAAAGCATTATAAAGGCAGGTGGCGTATATATGGGCTCACCGGCATTTGATGCTAACAAGTACCGCAAGGCATACATACACTTCCGTAACCTGGACGCAATAGCCGACAGGGTAACTAACCTGGAAAAAGAAAATAAAGAGAAATAATACGGAAATACCGGCTTAAAACACGGGAGATTATCTCACCTGCATGTTGCCGTTATTCAGCTCTTCCATCTCTGAGAAGCTGATCATCCTGTTCTGCTCAGGATCCCACACATTCAGCTTCAGGCATGCCATGATATCCGAGGGCATCAGTGAGGTAACTTTGGCCTTCTGCAACTCGGGAATAGCTGCCATAGCTTCCGGCAAACGATAGAAAGGGATCTTTGAATTAAGATGATGGATATGGTGGAACCCGATGTTGGCAGTAACCCACTGCATTACAGGATTCATCTTCATATAGCTTGATGATTCCAGTGCTGCATCAGTATAGCTCCATTCCGCATTCTTTTTGAAGGTAACACCCGGGAAATTATGCTGTGCATAAAACAGGTAAGAACCCAGCATCTGCGACAGGAAGAATGGCAAGAAGAAACCTAACAGGCATGCCAGCCAACCGAACTTGATAAAGATAACCACCGCTGCACTGAAATGAAGTATCAATACCACCAGTGAATCCCAGTGCCTGCGAGGGCTGCTGACGAAAGACTGTATGCACATACCGTACATGAACGTGGTGAAATAAGCAAAGAACATATTCAGAGGGTGACGAACAGCAAGGTATTCGAAGCGCTCAGATTTGCTTGCCTCCATGAATTTCTGACGTGTCATGATCGGGAAAGAACCGATACTGGCACTGAACAATTTTGCATTGTGATTGTGGTGGTGATCATGAGAACGCTTCCAGATATTAGGAGGGGTGATCATGTAGATACCAAATAAAGTAAATATCACATTAGCAAGAGGAGCCTTTCTGAGAATAGTATGGTGCTGGTAATCATGAAAAATAATGAAAAAGCGTGCAAGAAGGGCTGCGGTGAAGATACTGCAACCTAACTGGGCAAAAATATTATCAAAATAAAGGCTACCTGCTATTGATGCGACGAGAAGAAAAAAAGTGGTAAGAGTAGCAAACCAACTTTTCCAGCGGATCTCCTTCGCATACGGCTTGGTTGCCAGAATAAGTTCTTTTCCTGAAAGCATGGTGCAAATTTACGCAACATTCATAAATAATAGCAATAGGCGAGGGTATATCTGTTAAATCAATGTTTTTTTAACTTATCAGTTGCAAAACCGGAAACGCCCGATTGCATTAGGAATATCACCAATCTTTTTTCGTCAGCAGCGCCCTGCCGGCAAAGTAATAGACGGCACACCATGCCATAGATACCAGTGCATAGGTCTGCATAGCAAAGCTACGGCTCACCGGCATAAGTGCTTTAGCCATTTGCATCAGGGGGAAGGGAAGCAATTCGTCGCTGCATTGCAGAAACAAAAAATTGCCAATAGGCAGGTCGGAATAATGATTGAGGATCCCTTTCAATATATTCTCAATGATCATACAATACAACAGGAATAAACCAATAGCAAGCCCGCTGCGGCGTATCCATATACCTATAAACATTGCAAGCCCTAAGTAATTGAGGGACAACAAAAAGAAATAACCCACCTGGCTGAATTCAGAAAAAATATCTGTTAGCGAACCCGAATTGTACCAACCGAATGCACCCAATATAAACAGGTAAGCGGTAGCCAAAAGGCTAAGCACCAGTACCATAAGCACCTTGCCATGGTAGTATTGCATCCTGCTCCAGCCGTCTATTACATTCTGCCTGTTGGTGCGGTAGCCATATTCATTGGTAACCATAATAATCACCAATATGGAAATGAACATGATAAAGATGCTGCCCCAGAAGCCTATATTACCCCACACCGCAGGAAACGAATATGCAGTGCTTAAAAAATTGATACCGCCTTTGCTTCCACCACCCATATTAATGAATCCCTTGGCTATCTCGTAGTTCCACAAAGGCATGAGCAACAGGAACAACCCCGCCAATACCCAAAAGGTACGGTAGCGTTTGATCTTTAACCATTCTATGGATAGCAATTCCTTCATGTAATATATTAGTTGGTAAGCTCCATAAACTTTGATTCGAGGCTCTTTTTCTTCAGCACCAGGTGCGACAGCATAATGCCCTTACCTGCACAAAATTCGTTGATATTCATCGGCTCTATTCCGTCTTCCACTGTTAGCTGCAAAGTGCCATCTGTAAGCTTCATTGTCTTTATTCCGGTCAGTGATCCCAATGCCTGCTGTAAAGCAGCAATGTCCCCTGCCCTTACTTCAATTATGTCCTGGCTGCGTAGTACTTTTTCTACCGGGCCATTCAGTAACAGTTCTCCTTTTTTCAGTATAGCTACATGGGTACATACTTTTTCCACCTCATCGAGCAGGTGGCTGGCAATGATGATAGTAATACCCTGCTTGTTCAGCGAACGTATCAGTTCCCTTACTTCTGTAATACCTGCAGGGTCCAGGCCATTGGTAGGCTCATCGAGTACCAGGACCTTAGGGCCACCCAATAAGGCCGCACCTATTGCCAGGCGCTGCTTCATGCCCAGCGAAAATGTCTGAAACTTACTGTCTTTACGCTCATACAGGCCCACCTGCTTCAGCACATTATCTCTATCTGTAAGACCTCTGCGCCTGATGGCGGCGGTTATCTCCAGGTTGTTATAAGCAGAAAGGTAATGGTAAAAGTTAGGTGTTTCCAGTAGTGAACCGATCTGCCTGCGGGCATCATCTGGCGGCATACCCCCAAACCAGCTATATGTGCCCCTGTCTGCAAGCAATACATTCAGTATTATTCCCAGAAGTGTTGTCTTTCCGCTGCCATTGGGGCCAAGCACACCAAACACACTCCCTTCCGGCACATCAAAAGACACACCACTTAGAGCCTTTATAGGTCCGTATGCTTTAGCTACATGCTGTATGGATAATACCGATGACAAACCAATAATTTTTATAAAGCTATAAAAAATATCATGAAACGTAAAGATCCTTTTGCAATTCTCCGCCGGGATTTACTGCATAATGCGCAAGGTCTGTTATACCCTCTGCCTTAAGTACATCTTCATCTAGGAACAGGTTGCCCGTGCATTCTTTGGAGGGTTTCTGTAAAATGTAATAGGCGCAGTCGGCAAGAATCTCAGGTTTACGGCTTCGGTTCACCAGGAAGTCGCCGCCCAGCAGGTTCTTTACTGCTGAGGTAGCTATAGTAGTTACCGGCCATATTGAGTTTGCTGCGATACCGTATTTCTTAAATTCTTCCGCCCAGCCTATGGTCATCATACTCATATTGAACTTGCTGATGGTATAGCCTACATAAGGTGCCAGCCATTTGGCGCTAACCTCCACAGGAGGTGATAATGTAAGTATATGTGGATTGGCAGATTTGCGTAGATGTGGTACACAGTGCTTGGTCACAAGGAAAGTGCCCCTGACATTGATATCATGTATCAGGTCGAAGCGCTTGGTAACAGTTTGCTCTGTATTGGTAAGCGCGATCGCAGATGCGTTATTGACCAGTATATCTATTCCGCCGAATGCAGTAACTGCCTGCTGTACCGCTGCCATTATCTGCTCTTCATCCCGTATATCACACTGTACTGCGAGGCCCTTGCCGCCTGCAGCATTAACCTTTTCGGCTACCGAGTGAATGGTACCGCCAAGTCTCGGGTCTTCCTCCACCGATTTGGCAACGATCACCACATTGGCTCCTTCAGCGGCAAGTTTTAAAGCTATGGCTTCGCCTATGCCCCTGCTGGCACCGGTAATAAAAGCAGTCTTTCCTTTGAACAGCATAACGTCATTGATTGGTCATACCGAAGGTACTGCTTTTATCCGTCTACCATTGCAAAGTACATGGGTTCTTTGTGCTGCCAGGTCTGCCCGCAACAAATGCCGTTTCTGCTCATTACTTTAATGAACTGATCGCTCCACGAACCCATACTCCCGGGCGGATTATTTTCTGAATTCATACAGATAGCTGCGCCCCAGCTATGCACCGATAGTACAGGGCTGTCATGCAGGTGCATTACCTTGTGACAGGCATTATACGTCTTAATTTCCGTATGTAATCCAAGATTTTTAAGTTCCAGGAAAGCATCCTGCAGCATAGGCCAGAAATGCTTGTGTATCCTTATCTCTTCTTTGGGAAACCAGGGGTGCAGTTGGTGCACCTTCCATGTGGTCAGCCATTTACTTTCCCATCCGGGTGCGCGGGGATCACCATAGCGTGTATATAATACGAGCTGTGCGGGCCCTGAGAAAGCTGGTGGCAAAATAATATCATTCGCTCCGTTATCCATAACACATTTATTTAGCCACTCCTAAGTTACGAATTTCCTGCGCGCTTACCTACGTATTTAACAATACTTAAACGTGGATTGGTCAGGCTAAAGTACGCTGGCGGATAGCTTCGTAAAGGATCATTCCTGCAGCTACAGATACGTTGAGCGAATCGAAATTGGAAGCCATGGGTATGCGTATCAACTGGTCGGCACGCTTCAGCACTTCTTTGCTGATGCCGGTATCTTCCGCACCCATTACAATGGCGGTAGGAATCACAAGATTGCTTTCATATACCGGCACACTGCCCTTCATCTGTGTACCCAATATCTGGATCCCGTTCAGTCGCAGTACATCCATAGCCTGTTGCACACTCGGTGTGCGGCAAAGCAATATTTTATGCAACGCACCTGCTGATGTTTTGATAGCCTCTTCGGTAAGCGATGCAGCATGAGACAATGGCAGTATGATACCCTGTGCACCGCAGCATAATGCACTTCGGGCTATAGCACCCACATTGCGCACATCGGTAATGCCATCAAGCAGCAGGAACAACGGCACCTGCCCCTGCTCCACTACATGAGAAATACCTGCCTGCAGGTCCACGTATTGCAGGAGTGAACCCCATGCTACCACACCCTGGTGCTGCACCTTGGTCAGGTAGTCCAGTTTTTCTACAGGCACCTGGCTTATGGGAATATTCTGCTCTCTTGCTCTTTGTTTGATCTCTGCAACATCGTTGCCTGTAGCGGAGCGCAGCAGGAATATCTTCTCTATGGTAACACCCTGTAACAATGCTTCTATCACAGGCTTACGACCAACTATCAACGGCAATGAACGGGGTGCTTTCATATTTTTAAACTATGTAAAAAAAGCGATGTAGGCCATCGCTTTTCAATTAATTGATCAAATCATATTGCCACTCTTATGCCATGTTGTGGAACACATGCTGCACGTCATCATCTCCTTCCAGCCTTTCTATCAGCTTGAACACATCTTCTGACTGCTCTTCGCTGATCTCGATAGTATTTGATGGTATCCATTCCAGTTCAGAAGAGATAACAGTTATTTTCTTTTCTTCCAGCGCTTTCTGCATATTACCGAAGTCTGTAAATCCGCAACGGATGATAATGTTACCTTCTGCATCTTCACCTACTTCTTCCAGGCCGTAGTCTATCAGTTCCAGCTCCAGGTCTTCCATGTTCAGCCCTTCAGCCTTCAGTTTGAACATACCCAGTTGCTTGAACAGGAATGATACTGAACCACTGTTACCGGGTGTACCACCGCCTTTATTGAAATGGGAGCGAACGTTGGCCACGGTACGGGTAGTAATGTCGGTAGCGGTAACTACCAGCAATGCAATACCATGTGGTGCATAACCTTCATACAGTACCTCATCATAGCTGCTGGTATCCTTGCCCATTGCATTCTTGATGGCCGCCTCAATACGGTCTTTAGGCATATTGAAGGACTTGGCATTCTGCATTACACGGCGCAGCATAGGGTTGGTATCCGGTTCAGGGCCTCCCTTCTTTACAGCTATTGCTATTTCCTTACCTACTCGGCTGAACTGCTTTGCCATCCGGTCATACCGTGCAAACATGGATGATTTACGTACTTCAAATATCCTACCCATATATTATGTTATTGTATTTTGATTGAGGGCGCAAAAATAAGAATTGTTTTTCAGGTATAGGCATAAAAAACAGGAAGAATACATCTTCCTGCGCTTATAAACAATATAAACCGGGCAAGGTCAGAATTTTACTGCCAGGTAAAAGACCACCGGCAAGGAAATAACTCCCTGGGATATCTCCGGTTTCGAACGTGTCTGTTTGGTCACGATTGTCGATCCGGGGCCTACAGTGAATTCCCGGCGGGTAACTGTTATTGTCTGGTCCTGGTCACCGGTAAGGTAGTAGAAGCTGGCTTCGGTACCTATCATTATTTTATAAGAGATATGATAACGCAACCACGACAT
>CAYZKL010000001.1:11743-31470 GCA_964478855.1 uncultured Flavipsychrobacter sp. | reverse complement strand
CCGTAGCTGGTCACTTTTGATTTGGTGTCTGTAACTACTGTATCAAATGACGTAACGGTAGACTTGGTATGGTCATTATTATCATTAAAAAGCACATCAAGTCCTACACCAGCGCTCCATTTTTTGGACAATGAAAATGCCTTTTCACCACCCAGTCGCACCTGCTTGTCATTTATTTTTGAAATACGGTCAGTAATACCGTCGTTATTAGCACTGGAACTATAGTTGTAGCCCACGCCTACCCTGGCACCCCAACCAGACTTCCTGAAATTGATATTATAGGTAAGAAGGTACGGATTACCTACTGCAGTGGTGGTATTATTAAAATTGAATACCTGCCTGATCAGCCGATTGATCTGCGCGCCTACTACATGGTCTATTTTTTTGACTTTAGGCGTCTCGACCACTTCCTGCTGGGCATAAGTGTTTCCGGCACATCCTATCAACAGAATGGCTACAGCAAATGTTTTTACCATGCTTATTTAGTTTTAAACGGGTTAGAGAATTTAGGATTAATAGTAAGATCGGTCGTGGTAAGCGTGCCAAGGAATGCTATTATGGCATCTTTTTCCTGCTCAGAAATATTCATGCGCATGGCATGACCGCCATTGTCCTTAAGCAGTGTGTCGAGATTCGGAGAGTCCTGTTATGGCTGTAATGTTCCAGTACATCCCTCAACGTTCTATACCTGCCATCATGCATGTAGGGGGCTGTGAGCGCTACATTGCGCAGATTAGGCACTTTGAATGTTCCGATATCCTTACTCTTACCGGAAAAGCTGCCAAACCCATCATCTGAATAAACCTTATCGAGACCAATATCTCTGAACCCGGCAGAGAATCCACCATAGCCTCCGTTGCCCCCGTTGTGACAACTGCCACAATTATATTTGTTATCGAACAGGTCCATGCCCTGGCGTTCTATTGCAGTGAGGGAACTACCCGAAGCATTAAACTGAGCATCCTGAAGCTTAGTCCTGCTTATTCCAAAAGACTCCATAAATATGCCTATGGCTTCTGACGCCCTATGTATATTAATATTCCCGTTACCGAACGCTTTAAGGAACAGCGAAGGATAATAGGGCAAAGAAGCTAGTTTATTGATCAGATCTGCTGAATCGGTTATGCCCATTTCAACATGATTCGATATAGGACGTATAGCCAGCCTCCTCAGGTTCGACTCGCGCCCATCCCAAAACAAACTGCCGGAGGGACCTGATATTGCTATAGAATTTCTTTTTGTTAAC
The DNA here is from genome assembly GCA_964478855.1 of uncultured Flavipsychrobacter sp. Lineage (GTDB taxonomy): Bacteria > Bacteroidota > Bacteroidia > Chitinophagales > Chitinophagaceae > Nemorincola. The sequence continues at coordinate 30,224 of CAYZKL010000001.1, read as the reverse complement.
CGGCCTTCCCATCCCACACTGAAAGCTACATTATCGGCAAACCCAAGAGCCTGGTTATGGCAACTGGCACAGGAAATAGCATTATTCAACGACAAATGGCTATCATAAAAAAGCACCCGGCCTAATGTTGCCTTGTAATCCAATGTATCAATGAACTTGCTCACACTGGTACTGTCGAAATATCGATACTCGACAAGAGGGAGATCAAGATAAACTGTGCCGGGTGCAGTTACAACCGGGTTATTTTTCCTGCAGGAATAAACAACAAGTACTAACAGTACTATGGCAAAAAGAAAGGATAGTTTTTTCATAGGGCATTATTTTTCGATAAGTAGAGATAGTAAAAATACTGATTTTTACTATACTTAACGTCATAATTCGAAAAATATTATAATGCCATTATTAATTCAATTTGGGTATGTACACCACAAACTTGTCCTCAAAAGCAGGTTCATTGAAAATGTCAGTGACCTTCCACGCCTGTATGATCCTTTTCAGGCCCGTTTCATTGATCTCATTTCTCAGGTCGCCACCCTTCAGGCATATCAGGCCGTTGGGCAGTTCATCGCTCTTCTGCCCCATACGAATTACAGGATTGATCCATTTCCACAGGTCATTGAGCGGTGCCACCGCCCGGGAGACAGCATAATCGAAAGATTGGCCTTTTATCTCCTCTACCCTACCGTGCACTGCGGTAACATTCTTCAGCCCTATTGCTGCGGCTACCTCTTTTACCACGTTTATCTTTTTACCTATACTATCCACAAGCAGGAACTCTACCTCAGGAAAAAATATGGCCAGCGGAATACCCGGGAAACCGCCGCCCGTGCCGATATCTACCACCTTTGTACCTTTGTCGAAGTTGCACATCACCGCTATTGCCAGTGAGTGCAGCACATGTTTTTCATAAAGCGCATCTATATCCTTGCGCGATATCACATTGATCTTTTCATTCCATTCCTTATACAGATCGCCCAGCATTCCGAACTGCCTGAGCTGTTCTTCCGTAAAATCTGCGAAGTATTTTAAGATTATTTCCAATTCTTTTTGTTTTTCCAGGTTATGTATGGCAGAAATGCAAAGTTATATACCATCCAGCCTATATCGAAGAATGGGAAAAAATAAACCAGCTTTTTTTCGCCCAGCCTGTTTGCAGCCACCAGCCATACCGACCAGTAGAGCAAACAACGAATTGACATTGCAACCATAGTATTCACACACCACTCCTGCGACAGTATAGCTATAAACAATAACCACATGATAGCATGCGAAACTGCATATAGTGCCAGCAATGCTTTAGCAGGAGTTTTATAATATTTCCCGGTCGATAAATGCCGCTGTTTCTGTTTCACCCATTCTGCAAAGGTTGCTTTAGCCGCCGAAAAAGTAAATGCTTCCTTATAGGCCACAACGGCTGTATTCTCTGCATTACCTGCAATACTTACCAGCAGATCATCATCGCCCGATGGCAGAGCATTCCATGCGTCTGTAGCCTGCGCCCGGAGCAGCACGTCCTTGGTACAAGCCATATTTCGGCCCACCGCCATATACGGTTGCCCGGTCATAGTATAGGTGCTGTATTGCAAGAATGTGTGCAGCGTCTCCCAGCGTATGAAGGCATTCAATAACCCTTCTGAATGTGTATACCCTCCATAACCGGCCACTATTTCTTTACCTTGAACCAATGGTGCGGTCATCAGTGCCAGCCACTGATCGGTTGCGGGCACACAGTCTGCATCTGTTAGCAACAGCAGGTCATGCTGAGCTATTGCCACCCCTTTGCTTAATGCATGTTTTTTACCTTTCAGCAGCCGCTCATCACTCTCGCTTACCACTACATCCCATAAGTGGTCATAACGTAGTTCCATTTCCTGTAATACTCTGGCGGTATCATCGGTCGATGCATCATTCACCACAATTACCTCGTACATGGGTTTGCCGGCAGCATCCGTGTAGTCCTGGGTCAGAACTGCGGGCAGGTATCGTTCCAGGTTTTGGGCCTCGTTCTTTGCACAAATGATAATACTTACCCTTTTTCGATCGCTCGGCTGGAGCGGTGCTGTCTTTGGCAACCTCCATACACGCACGAAGAAATACAATGCATACCCGCATTGCACCCCTATTACCAATATGAACAGCCAGAACAGCATTACGGCAAAGGTAGCAGCAGAAATAAGTTCAGCATTAAAAAAATCGTTTCAGTTATTTTTTAAAACTCATTACATTTGAACAATCCTTAAAAAAATATATAAATCAATCATATCATAAACACATAAACAATGGCTAAGATCAAAGTAGCAAATCCCGTAGTTGAACTGGATGGCGATGAAATGACCCGCATCATCTGGAAATACATCAAAGAAAAGCTCATCCTCCCTTACCTGGATATAGATATCAAATATTATGACCTAGGCGTAGAGCACCGTGATGCTACCAACGACCAGGTAACCATTGACTCTGCTAATGCGATCAAACAATATGGTGTAGGTATCAAATGTGCTACCATTACTCCTGATGAAGCACGTGTTACAGAGTTCAACCTGAAACAGATGTGGAAGAGCCCTAACGGCACCATCCGCAACATACTTGACGGTACCGTGTTCCGCGAACCGATCGTAATGAAGAACATACCCCGCTTAGTACCAAACTGGACAGCACCAATATGCATAGGCCGCCACGCTTTCGGCGATCAGTACCGCGCTACAGACTTCGTGGTAAAAGGAAAAGGTAAACTGACCATCAAGTTTGAAGGCGAAGATGGCAAGACCATAGAGCATGAAGTATATAACTTCAAAGGCGATGGTGTGGCACTGGCAATGTACAATACCGATGAGTCTATCATGGGATTTGCGCGTGCCTGCTTCAACCTTGCATTGCAGAAAAAATGGCCTTTATACCTTTCTACCAAGAACACCATTCTTAAAAAATACGATGGTCGCTTCAAAGATATTTTTGAAGACATCTACCAGAAAGAATTCAAGGCTGAGTTTGAAAAGAACAAGCTGGAATATGAACACCGCCTGATAGATGACATGGTAGCAAGTGCACTGAAATGGCACGGCAACTTTGTATGGGCTTGTAAGAACTATGATGGTGATGTACAGAGCGATACAGTAGCGCAGGGCTTCGGCTCACTGGGCCTTATGACATCGGTGCTCATTACTCCTGATGGCAACACCATGGAGGCAGAAGCGGCACACGGTACCGTAACCCGCCACTACCGCGAATACCAGAAAGGCAATCCTACATCTACCAATCCTATCGCATCCATCTTTGCATGGACAAGGGGCCTGGCATTCCGCGGCAAACTGGATAACAACCAGGAGCTGATCAACTTCGCCAACGCTCTGGAAACTGTATGTATAGAAACTGTAGAGTCAGGCAAAATGACCAAGGACCTTGCAGTATGCGTACATGGCAACAAAGTGAACCATGGCGAGCACTACCTGTACACAGAAGAATTCCTTGATGCACTTAACGAAGGTTTAAAAAACAAACTGGCTTAATATGGCACAAGTAAACTTTCCGGCAGACTACCAGCAAGTGATGCCCTACCTGATATTGCAGAACGCTGCAGGATTTATGGAATTCATGAAGAACGTTTTTGACGCCAAAGAAAAGTCGAAACACATGCGCGATGATAACACACTGATGCATGGCGAGGTAACTGTTGGCAACAGCGTTATCATGTTTGCAGAGGCGAGCGCTGCATGGGGGCCATCTACAGCGGGCATGTTCATCTATGTAGCCGATGCAGATACTGCATACGTTAACGCACTTGCTGCTGGGGCAGTATCGGTAATGCCGGTATCTGACCAGTCTTATGGCAGAAGCGGGGGCGTAACAGATCCGTTTGGCAATACATGGTGGATAACCACTCATACGCCAACTCCATAGAACATACAATAGATAGTGAGGCAAAGCCGGCATCTCTGATGCCGGCTTTGTTATTGTGGCTCGGTTATTATACCCTTAGCTTAAAATCTAATTGTATGGGCATGTGGTCATTATTAGCGTTCCTGGTGGTAGTTGTATTCCTGTTGTATGGCGGTCGTCGTGTCTACCATAAACGCAAAGCGAAAAGGGATAAGTTCAAAACACAAAGCCCTGACCATTGAAACATAAAAGAAAACGCCACTCACAGAGTGGCGTTTCTACATAATATCAGTAAGCCCCTTAAGGGTTGGGATTATAACTCCAGCAGTGTTTTTACAGGATCCTGTCCGAACAGTATCAGCTCAGGGCTTTCCAGCAGTTCCTTTACTCTCACCAGGAAACCTACAGACTCACGGCCATCAATGATACGGTGATCGTAGCTGAGTGCCAGGTACATCATCGGGCGTATCTCTACTTTTCCGTTGATGGCCATAGGGCGGTCCTGTATCTTGTGCATACCCAGTATTGCAGACTGTGGTATGTTGATGATAGGTGTTGACATCAGCGATCCGAAAACACCTCCATTAGTGATCGTAAACGTGCCGCCCATCATTTCATCAGGGGTTAATTTATTGTCACGGGCTTTCTTAGCCAGTTCCACTACCTTCTGTTCTATACCTGCCATGCTCAGGCTTTCCGCATTGCGGATAACAGGTACTACCAGCCCCTTAGGCGCCGATACTGCTATCGATATATCGCAATAGTCATGATAAACCAGTGACTCTCCATCTATGTATGCATTCACAGCAGGCCACTCCTGCAGCGCAGTGCAGCATGCCTTTGCAAAGAACGACATGAAGCCAAGGTTCACACCGTGCGATTCCTTGAATGTATCTTTATATTGTTTGCGCACTTCCATAATGCGCGTCATGTCTACCTCGTTGAATGTGGTAAGCATGGCAGTGCTGTTCTTAGCCTCTACCAGCCTGCGCGATACTGTCTTACGCAGGTTGCTCATCTTCTCCCTGCGCTCTTCACGGCCAAATGCTTCCGCACCACCCTTACGGCCCGGGTTAGAGATCGCGTCAAGCACATTCTGCTTCATGATGCGGCCCTGCGATCCTGTGCCTTTTACTTCAGCCGGTTTCACTTGCTTGTCGCTCATTATAGCCTGTGCCACAGGTGTTGCTTTCACATCACTTGCAGGTGCTGCCTCTTTAGCCGGTGCTTTCTCTTCCTTTTTAGGAGCTTCTGCTTTCGCAGGTGCTGCTTTTTCCGGTGCCGGAGCGCCTTCAGGCTTGGCTGCAGTCTCGTCTATTTTGCAGGCCAGGTCTCCTATATTCAGTGTAGCGCCTTCTTCGGCAACTATATGTAATACACCTGCCTGTTCCGCATTCAGTTCAAATGTTGCCTTTTCAGACTCCAGTTCACACAATACCTCATCCCTGTTCACATAATCACCTTCCTTCTTCACCCATTTTACTAATGTCACTTCGCTTATTGACTCGCCTACTGTTGGAACCTTGATCTCGATCATGGGAATGTTCTTATTTACGTTAGAGGCTGCAAAATTACCAAACTAGCCAGTATAATCAAAAAATTAAACCTTATTAAGATGGGTTACGGAGCTTATTATAAAATAATATTTTTCTATTTGTCTGCCGTCCCCGCCCGGAATTGCAAAATCCGCTATTCCACAAGCCACATACCCAGCCTGCATAACAGTAGTCCGCATACAATACTGATACCTGTGTAGATAATTGCCACAGTTGACTGCCCTTTTTGCATGAGGGACACATTATCGATCGCAAAAGTAGAAAAAGTAGTAAACCCACCACAAAAACCCGATGCCAGCAACAACATGCCACCATCCTGCAGCCATTGGTTCCGGCTCACCATACCGAACAATATACCTATGATAAAACAACCGATGATGTTAACCGCGAATGTGCCAAAAGGGAATGCACCGGGCACATACTTAGTCATAACATGACTCACGCCATACCTGAGCATACTGCCTGCGGCACCACCAATACCCACAAATAAAAGAGATCGTAACATTATCCGGCAGATCAGTTGCCTGCCAAATTACTAATTTACCCAGTCGCAAACAAACACATTGGTATCGTGTCCGCCATTATTGTTCCTGTTTGAGCTGAAAATGAATTTCTTACCATCAGGAGAAAACATCGGGAAAGCATCGAAACTATTATCGTGCGATATACGCTCCAGGCCGGTACCATCCAGGTTCACAAGGTACAGGTTGAACGGGAATCCCCTTTCATATTCATGGTTTGATGCGAAAACCAGGCGCTTACTATCCGGCGTGAAGGCAGGAGCCCAGTTGGCCTTGCGAAGGTGTGTTACCTGCCTTACGTTTGTACGATCTGCATTGGCTACAAAGAGTTCCTTACGTGTAGGCATTACCAGCCCCTGAGCCAGCAGTTCTTTATATTCTTTAACCTCTTCATCTGTTTTAGGCCTTGATGCCCGCCAAGTGATCTGCTTGCCATCCGGTGAAAAACATGCGCCGCCATCATAACCAAGGGTATTAGTTATTTGCTTTACATTACTGCCATCAATGTTCATGGTGTACAGGTCTATATCGCCATTGCGCATGCTGGTAAATATGATCGTCTTACCATCTGGTGATATAGTGCCTTCCGCATCATAACCCGGTGTATTGGTCAGTTGTTTCGATATCTTGCCTTTAAAGTCAGCCACATAAATGTCGTAGCTCTCATAGATCGGCCATACATACTTTTTTATCTTGCTCCTGTCCGGTACAGGCGGGCAGGTATCCATAGCCTTGTGGGTAGATGCATACAACAGGTGCTTATGATCCGGCATCAGGTAAGCGCAGGTAGTTCGGCCCTTGCCGGTACTCACCAGTTTAAAATCGAATTTCTTTCCGGCTTTTTCAGGTATCGATCCGTAAAATATCTGGTCGCAGCTTACACCTTCTTTTGTGTTGGTACGCTGAAAAGTGATGTGCTCATTGTCGAACCCGAAATATGCTTCGGCATTATCTCCGCCAAAGGTGAGCTGGCGCATATTCTTAAAATGCTTTTCATCACCATATTCAAGTGGTTTGCTTTCCTGTGCTTTTGCGGCCATGCCACAGAGCAGTATTGATGCCGCCAAAAGAGAACGGAAGTGCGTAATAGTAGATGCCATATTGATAATATGCGCAAAACTACTTCAACGTCAATAGATTAAACCTGACAACGGGTGGTTAATTGTCAGCAAAATGTAAAACAATACCGGATTTATTACTGCTCACTTATCTCATCCACTTTCTTGTACAGCTTTTTCACCGCGGTCTTCTGTTGTTCATTTTCTTTCAGGTCAAATGCTTTCTTCTTATTGATTGCACGTTCTTCCAGGCCTTTGCGCATATCTTCAGCTTTCTCCATATAGCCTGCTATTTCCAGTTGCTTCTTGTTCACCTTTACCAGGTTGGCAAATAGCTTCTTATTGCCTTTCAGGTAAGCGGTGTATTCTAATAGGTCGCTGTTATATCCGTCTATACTTTCAAAGTAGGCTTCCACACTTTCTTTATACGTGTTGGCCAGTTCCGGGTCCGAGTTGTTCCACTTCTTCAGTTGTTCCAGGTTCCTGATGTTGGTCTTCTGCAGGTCCATCTGCTGCACCTGTAATTTTTGCAGGTCTTCCTCCATATTTGCTATCGTATCAAAGGTTACCAGGTAATACTTCTGCAAAGTATCTGTTGTGTGGTATTTGTGTTGTTTGAACAGTTTATTATACATGATCACTTCATCATCATAGTTGTCCTGCATATGCAGCCGGGCAATGGCCTCCAGCATCAATACTGAGTCTGCCTCACTGATGCTTGTGGCCAGGGAGTCGAGCCTGCGGCTATTCTCCAGTTGCCTGTCGCTGATCCTGCTTTTACGCACGATTATCTGCTCTTCCAGTTTCACAAACCTGTTTTTACGTGCAGCTATCGAATCTTTCATGGCCACATACTCAGGTGCAGTTTCCTTTTTCTCCACCTTACCTGTTTCTATATCTTCTATTTTGCCGGTGCTCATGCCCTTTTTCCGATCTTGTGCTGCGGCATATTTCTTTTTTATTTTTGCAGCCTTGCTGTCTGCTGCTTTGGCATACTTGTCTGCTTCACCTATCAGTCGTTTGTCATCAGCCTTTATCTTACTGATGTCCTGCTTTGCTTCCTGGTTCTTCGCCTTGTTCTTCTTCTTCAGCATATTGTACTGGTCCGGCATTACCTTCTTCTGGTCCTTAATATAATCTTCCGATTTTTTTAGCGCCGTCTTGGCATCGGCCACCATCATACCGCCAGTGGTTATGGTGCTGTCTGTAAGCGCCTGTTGCACTTCAGATGCGGCACGGTAGGTATTTTTTATCGCCAGCACTACCGGAAAACGATTGTTATATGCATACGCCCTGTCTGCCATTTCAAAGGTCTTCTGGTCCTCGCCCAGATCTGCTATACGATCCAGTTCAGGGTTTACTTGTCTCGGCTTACTGTACAAAGTGTTGAACCTGTTGATGGCGCTATCACCGCTTTCAAATATGGCCATTGGCATTACGGTATCAGTAAGTTGCCACAACGGATCTGATGGAAGATGTTTGAGCCTGAAGGTTTCCGGGTCCTGCAAAAAATATTGCGGGTCATACTTGAATTTGAATTCCAGCCTTTTTGCATACGATAGTTTTTTGTGCTGCACCTTATGCATCAGTTGCTGCAGCCAGTTTGGCGATTGTACCAGCACACCTGCACCCCATGTAGGGTCGGCCAGTTGCCATTCTCCGTTCACCTGCACAGCCACCCATTCGTGGCGGGGTATGTACAGTTTATCTCCGTTGTCAAACATCCAGTCCTTTGCGTATCCTTCCACGTTTACAGCCTTCAGGCCTGCCTCACGGCACATGGCAGTGAACAGCACCGCATAACCATCGCATACTGCCAGCCTGCTCTTCAGCACCTGGTCGGGCTTTACAGATTTGAAAGAACCGTTCTCAAATGTCTTTATGTCGTACTTAATATTGTGGGTGATCCAGTTGTAGATGGCATTGGCCTTATCCCGCTCATCTACAAGCCCGTCACATAACGAGCCGGTGAGTTGTTTATGATCCCTTGTCACTTCCTTAGGGGCGGTGATGCCCAGTACTGAATCTATCTGTGCAATGGCAGGTATGGAAGATACCGCGCATAAAAAAGAAAGTAGTAGTCTATACATAACGCACCTGTTATTGCATTTTATTGAAAAGGTGAAAATACTTCTTTTCAGTAAATAATTACAATAATGATTATGTATAACGGACTAATAATAATTACCTGTAGCTTTTATTGAAGGTACCTGTCATTTCACCTTCGGCAAGTATGTGGCCCTCCATTATTTTCATCAGTTCCTTGCGGCTGCATTTCTTGCTGATATTGATCTTGGTATCCAGCGCATATACTTTGAAATGATAGTGATGCGTGCCGGTACCGGGACACATACCCTGGTAGCCCAGTTCTCCGGAGCTGTTGAGTCCCATGCAGTCGTTCCTGAAATCCTCAGGTATAAATCCACCAACATCTATGTTCCATATCATCCAGTGGGTGTAACTGCAATCCACTTCTTTTGGTGTTGTTTTAGCCTTGGCGTTTACTACCCGCTTTGTGGTCTTATACTTGCTCTTGGTACCCTTACCGGTTGCCGGCAATACTTTTGGTACAGGCTTCACTATAGCATCTTCGTCATAAATGATAACGGTGAGTGATTGGGTGCCTTCCGGTATCTCTTTTATGGTCAGGGGCGGGCTAACTGATTGTCCCACGCACGTATATTTTATGGGTATAGTACCTTTGTTTGCAAAAGCAGTGCTGCTGATGGTCAGTTTTTTAACGCTTGAGAACGATGTAGCGGATATAAGTAGCACTACTGCCGCTAATGAGAATAGACTTGTGCGCATAAAAAATGATTTTCTTCAACTCATGAAAAAATCATACCATCGAATCAAAATCTGTTAAGGCTCATTATTTTTTATATAATAATTTCGCAAACCATGTTATCCATAAGTAAGGCAACTGCTACTGATATTCCCGTTATCCGTGATCTGGCAATGCAGGTATGGCCGCAAACCTATACGCCTATATTAGGCGAGGAACAGGTGGCTTATATGCTCGGCCTGTTTTATGCACCGGATGCGTTGCGCAAACAAATAGAAGCTCCCGGGCATACTTTTCTCATCTGCTGTGATGATGGGTTACCGGTCGCTTTCGCAGGATATGAAGCAGTGGATGATAACGTGGTAAAACTGCATAAAATATACATCGCACAATCGCAGCAGGGAAAAGGTATTGGCAAATTCCTGCTGGCGGCAATAGTGGATGATATAAAAAAGAAAGGCGCCATAGCTTTACGGCTCAATGTGAACCGGTATAACTATAACGCCAAAGCCTTTTATGAAAAGAGCGGGTTTGTACACGTCAATGATGAAGACATTGATATCGGCAATGGTTACTACATGAACGATCATGTATTACAACTGCCGCTTAACCCTACTCCGTAACTGTTATTTTCTCCCTGTAAGTATTTCCTGCTGCATCTACCCTTACCACATAATTACCTGCAGGCATAGTTGCTGTGTTAAGTATATACTGCTGTGCGCCCTGCGCTACAGTAGCGGTAGTTACTACTCTGCCCAGCATATCTGTAACAGTTACTGTAGCATTATCGCTATTCTTTGGTAATACTATTGTTGCAGTACCATGTACCGGGTTAGGATAGATAGCCAGGCCGTTTGCCGTATTTCTTACATTGTTTACTGCAGCAGCGTTAGCGCCTATCACACGTATTACATGATTGCCATAGTCTGCTATATATACCAGGCCGTTACCATCTACCGCCACACCCGATGGTGCATTGAGCAGTGCCAGTGAAGCAAGGCCGCCATCACCGCTGTAACCATTGGTACCGTTACCTGCTATGGTGCGTATCACACCTGCAGTATCTACTTTGCGTATCGCATTATTGCCCTGGTCAGCTATGTATATATTCCTCTGGTTGTCCACAGCCACACCTGCTGCAAAATTCAGCCTTGCCGATGCAGCAGCACCACCATCGCCACTGTAACCGCCCATGCCATTACCTGCTACTGTTGTTATGATACCGGTAGTGCTTATTTTACGGATCCTGTTATTGGCTGCATCTGCAACAAATATATTACCCAGCACGTCTATCGCTATTGATTCCGGGAAGTTGAGGCCTGCATTTACTGCCGGTCCACCGTCGCCACTATAACTGCCATTACCCACACCCAGGCCTGCACCTGTACCATTGCCTGCTATTGTAGTGATGATACCCGCTGGGTTCACCATACGTACCACATTGTTATTGGCATCTGCTATATATACATTACCCACGGCATCTACCGCTACACCATACGGATGATCCAGTCTTGCATCGGTTGCCATACCACCGTCGCCGCTATAACCTGCGGTATCATTGCCTGCTATAGTGGTGATGATGCCTCCCACGCTCACCTTACGGATCACGTGGCTGTTATGGTCTGCTATGTATATGTTATCTGCTGCATCTACTGCTATGTTATACGGTCTGTCCAGGCTGGCATGAGTAGCCAAGCTGTCATCGTTGGTATTGCCTGCTATCCCGTTGCCTGCATAGGTGCTGATGTTGTGCAGGTAGTTTACTTTGCGCACCACGTGGTTGCCCTGGTCTGCTATATATACATTAGAGAACCCGTATGTAGCTACACCGGTAGGGTTAGAGAAAGATGCTGAGACCGCAGCTCCGCCATCTCCTGTATATCCGCCTGTATGGTTACCGGCAAATGTGGCTATACCCTGTGCATATGCAGACTGGCTACTTACAGCACATGCCAATAATAAAGATGATACTAACGTAAACTTTGATCCCATAAAATTCTTTATATTATTAAGCTCGAAAAGATATATACAATTGTTCAGAAAACAAATTTAGTAAAAATTCTCCCGCTTAGGGAATATTCTCAATATGGCCTCACCCATAAAACAAAGGGCGGGATGCAAACCGCATCCCGCCCCATCATTTATTATATTATTATGTTATTTCAGCACTTCTATCTTCTGCCTGAATGTTGCTGACCCGGCATCCACCTTTACCAGGTAACTGCCCGGAACAATGTTCCTGAGATCAAACGTCACCAACTGCGCATTTGCGTCGGCCATCACCCTCTTCTCTATCACCCTGCCTGTCACATCCATTATGGTAATGGTAGCCGCAGTATTTGTAGCAGGCATATCCACAGTAAATGATCCGTTGGACGGGTTAGGATAAACCTTGAATGAACCGCTCGCAGGGTCCACCGGCAGGCCCACATGGCAGAAGTTGTATGGATTGATGGTTACCAGCAGTTTTGCAGTTGCTGAACCGCAGGCATTGGTTACGGTGTAGATCACAGTGTCTGTACCTGCCGTCACACCTGTTACCAGCCCCGTAGATGATACGGTAGCATTTGTATTGCTCACGCTCCAGGTGCCGCCCGGGGTAGCATCAGACAACTGTATCCTTTCGGTAACACACACGCTGGCAGGGCCGCTGATAGGCGCTGCTGTTGGCATTGCAGTTACGGTAGCCGACTTATTGGCCGATGCTGTACCGCATATATTACTTACACTGTAAGAGATGACCACTATACCATCTGCAACACCTGTGAACACTCCCGTGGCCGCATCTGCTGTAGCTACCGCAGTGCTGCTGCTGCTCCATGTACCTCCTGTTTGTGTAGAGGTATAGGTCTGCGGAGTACCGATACAAATAGTGGATGCACCGGATATCGTGCCTGCCACAGGTAACGGATTTACAGCCATTGCCCTTGTTCTGAAGCAGCCGGTAGGTAATGTATAAGTAATGGTAAGCGTACCTGCCAATACGCCGGTCACTACACCTGTAGCAGGTATAATGGTAGCTGTGGCAGTACTGCTGCTGCTCCACGTTCCTCCGGGGCTTGCATCGCTCAGTGTTACTGATGCTCCTTCGCACACACCGGTTGCTCCTGTTATGGCAGCAGGCAGCGGGTTCACCGTTACACTTGTAGTAGCAGCACAGCCTGTTGGTATGGTGTAAGAAATGATCGCAGTGCCGGCAGTGCCGCCACTTACTATACCCGTACCTGAACCTATTGTTGCCACACCTGTTGTAGCGCTGCTCCACGTTCCACCCGGCGTAGCATCGCTGAGCGTAGTTACAGATCCTGCACAAACCGACAATGTTCCTGTAATTGCAGCAGGTGGCGGATCAGCGGTTATGGTTCTTGTTATCTCGCAACCGGTAGGCAGCGTATAAGTTACTACCGTAGTGCCTACCGCTACTCCTGTCATTATGCCTGTTGACGAACCTATGGTAGCTACACCTGTACTACCACTCACCCATGTACCACCCGGAGATGCATCACTCAGCGTTGCTGTAGCACCTACGCACACATTAGGCGCACCCGTTATTGCAGCAGGCAATGGATTGACCACAAAGCTTGCTACTGCAGCACAGCCTGTTGGTAATGTATAACTGATAGTTGAGGTGCCGGCGGTTATACCATTCACATCCCCCGTACTACCTATTGTAGCTACCGCAATATTGCTGCTGCTCCATGTACCACCTACTGTAGCATCGGTAAGACTCACTAAGCCTCCTATGCAAACCGACGTAACACCTGTAATAGGTGATGGTACCGGGTCCACACTGATAGTTGTGGTCATGGTGCAGCCCGTAACAGGAAGCGTGTAGGTGATCACCGTAGATCCGGTAAGTACACCTGTTACCACACCCGATGTAAGGCCGATCGTTGCCACACCTGTAGTGCCGCTTATCCACGTACCACCTACCGGCGAATCGCTGAGCGTTGTGGAAGATCCTTCACACACAGTAGCACTGCCACTGATAGGAGCAGGTAACGGATCAACGGTCATTGATCTGGTAGCACGGCAGCCTGTTGGTAGTGTATAAGTAATAAATAAAGACCCTGCTGATACACCTGTAATATCTCCTGTGGTCAGCCCCGCGGTTGCATTTGCGTTACTGCTGATCCATGTACCGCCAACTGCCGCATCACTCAGTGTTACTGTTGATCCGATACATACTCTTGTAGCACCAAGTATTGCTGTAGGTAGTGCATTTACCGTAACTGTTGCAAAGGCACGGCAACCACCTGATGTATAAGTAATAGTAGCCGTACCCAGCGCATTGCCCGTCACTATGCCGGATGTCAGCCCCACACTTGCTATAGGCGTACTGCTGCTGCTCCATGTGCCGCCTGTCGGAGCATCGCTTAATGTAGAGGTAAGACCGAGGCAAACATTGAGGTTGCCGCTTATGGTACCCGGAGATGGATTCACGGTTACGCTCTTAGATGCAAAGCAACCTGTAGGTAATGTATAAATGATATTGGTATTTACCGGTGCTACACCTGTTACTACACCGGTTCCTGAAACTACGGTAGCTACAGCAGTATTATTACTGCTCCATACTCCGCCCGCTGTAGGGTCCGATAAAGATATACTTGCACCCGCGCATACAGATGACGGACCGGTTATCGGTGCCGGGTTAGGACTAACGGTCATACCCATGGTCACCGTGCAACCCGTGCCTAATGAATAAGTAATGGTAGCTGTTCCCAGCGCTATACCGGTTACCACACCTGTAGTGGGGTTCACCGAGGCTATGCCCGGCGCACTGCTGCTCCATGTACCGCCACCGGCATCGCTGAGCGTTGTTGTTCTGCTCAGGCATACTGTCGATGATCCTGTAATAGGCCCGGGTGCTGATACGATAGTTACCGTAGATGTTGCCACGCAACCTGAAGGCAATGTATAACTGATAGTTGTAGTACCTGATGTAATCCCTGCTACAACTCCACTTGATGAGCCCACAGTAGCTGCAGCAGTATTACTGCTCTCCCATGTGCCTCCGGCAATAGCATTACTTAATGAAATGCTTAGCCCGTTACAAACTGAAGTCGCACCTGTTATTGCCGCCGATGGATTTACCGTAATATTTTGGGTAGCTGCACAGCCTGTTACCGGCAACCTGTAAGTAATGGTAGCACTACCGCCGGTTACACCCGTTACAATTCCTGTTGATGAACCGACTGTAGCTATTGCCGTATTGCTACTGGCCCATGTACCACCTCCCGCGTCACTAAGGGTTGTAGTATTACCTGCACATACCGTAGCGACACCTGTTATAGCTCCAGGCAGCGGATTGACCGTTACTGTAGTAATTCGCATGCAGCCTGTAGGCAATGTATATGTTATTGGTGCACTACCGGCTGATATACCGGTAACTATCCTGCTTACGGATCCTATCGTGGCAATACCTGTGGCTCCACTGCTCCATGTGCCGCCCAGAGTAGCATTACTGAGTGTGGTTGTGCTACCCTCGCATACAGATGTAGTACCGGATATCGTCGATGGTAAAGAATTCACTGTAAGTGACCCTGTACTCTGGCAGCCGGTACTTGTGAGCCTGTAAGATATTACCGTTGTACCTGGAATACCTGCGGTTACCACACCCGTTGATGACCCAATCGTGGCCACGGTAGTATTACTGCTTGCCCATGTGCCGCCTGGCGTGGCATCGGAAAGAGAAAGTGTATTGCCAACACATAGTGGGGCAATACCTATGATAACTGCCGGAGCGGGATCTACGGTCACAGTTGTCGTTCGCATACACCCTGTTGATGTTAGTGTAAACGTTATTGGTGCTGTACCTGCGGCTATGCCGGTCACTATTCTCGATGTGGTACCTATGGTTGCCACGGCGGTGTTTCCACTTTGCCATGTACCGGTACCTGCATCACTGAGTGTTGTGGTTGAACCTACGCAAACATTTGTACTCCCGGTTATTGGACCCGGCAATACATTTACTGTCATAGATGCTGTAGCGATACAACCTGTGGGAACTAACGTGTAAGTGATATTAGTAACACCATTCGTTACACCGGACACTATACCGGTCAGCGACCCAATGGTAGCAACAGCAGTATTACTGCTCGACCATCGCCCACTGGCAGTTGCATCACTTAGTGTTGTTGTGGATCCTATACATACACTTGATGGACCAATTATGGCTGTAGGATTTGGGAATACCGTAGAGGCAACTGTTCTGAAACATCCCGCAGGTGTAGTGTAGGTAATATCAGTGCTGCCGGTTGCTACTCCGGTTACTACACCGGTTGTAAGATTTACGGACGCAATGGAAGGATTGGCACTTGTCCATGAGCCGGTTCCGGAGCTGGCAAGAGTTGTAGTTCTGCCAACACAAACAGAGGTCACTCCTACTATAAAAGACGGTAGCGGGTTTACTGTAACCGTAGCTAATGCATAACATCCAGTTGTTGGCAAGGTGTAGGTGATGATTGTTGTCATCGGCACAGTGAAGCCTGTTACTAAACCAGTCACTAACCCATCAGTAGATCCTATTGTAGCAATTATGGGCGAACTACTTGTCCATGTACCGCCGCCCGCATCACTCAATGTTGTTGTATTACCTGCACATACGCTAAGTGTTCCGGATATCGGGTTTGGTGATGGGTTGATAGTAACTGTGGTAATAGCAGTACAGCCGGTACTCGTCAGTGTATAAGTTATTGGCGCCGTTCCTGCAGATATACCCGTAACTAGCCTGCTCGTAGAGCCAATGGTGGCTACACCAGTAGCACCGCAGCTCCATGTACCAACACCCGTGGCATCACTGAGTAAAGTGGTAGTTCCCGGACATGCTACCGCCACACCTGTAATGGGTGAAGGCAGCGGATTGACGGTAATGTAAGTAATCTCCCTGCAACCCGTTGGTAGTGTATAAGTGACCGGTGCTATACCGGTTGTTATTGGCGTTACCAGGGCCGATGTAAGACCTACTGTAAAGATGCTGGAAGTAGTACTCCATGTACCGCCCGGCGTAGGATCACTCATTGTTATCGTAGAGCCCATACACACACTCGACGGCCCGGCTATTGGTGCCGGCAGCGGATTTACTGTTACTGTTGTAATAGCTGCACAGCCAAAAGGTGGTGCGGCATAACTTATCGCTACAGTGCCTGCTGCTACTCCCGTCACTATTCCGGTTCCCGTACCTACGGTCGCGGTGCCTGTTGCACCACTGGTCCATGTACCTCCTGAGGTAGCATCGCTGAGCACTGTAGTTGCACCCACGCATACTGCCGTTACTCCGGTTGGATTAGGCGGTGGTGCATTTACGGTCATTAACTTCACTGTTGTATTGCCTGTACCTGCTGTATAGTTGATGTTTACCGGACCTGCGGCAACGCCTGTAACTACGCCCGTAATTGAGCCCACGGTTGCTGTAGCCGGGTTGCTGCTCGTCCATACACCGCATGGCGTAGGGTCACTGAGTGTGGTGGTGGCACCTACGCACACATTGCTGCTACCTGTTATTGCAGCCACGGCCTCATATATCGTAAGCGAAGTATTGTTCCATTTATCAGACGATGAGGCAGACCCATCATTATTCACTGCATTGATCACACCATATATTGTTGCACATCCTGTACCTGCCGATGGTGCTGTCCACGGTATATCACGGCTGTACGTTGTTGTGCCAGATGTTCCTGTTCCTGTCGAAGGTGATTGTGAGCCAGTATGCTCAACCACTGTTATACTTGAGGAACCAACTGTTGCCGTATGCCCTCCCGCAGGTGCCGTCATAGTTCCTGCATTAGATATCGTTCCGCTAACATCCTTTACTACAGATACCTGGTAGCCGAAACCAGGCAGGAAAGATCCTGTTGAGTTAGACGCAGTTATCCTGATAGTGTATGACGCGCCCGGAGTATAAGTAGTTACAGGCGTACCACCACTCAACAACTGTATGGTAGTAGTAAGTGAGGAAGTAGCAGAACTATTATGACAGCTACAACCCGCAGTGCCAGTCGCGCCAGTTCCTTCAACCCCAGACAAACCAGGGCCTGCAGAATAGCCGGTAAGCACAGTATATATCAATAAGCCAACCAATGGTAAAAGAATAAATTTTTTCTTCATAGTCTTCAGTTTAATATAATTAGGATAACAACCAATAGAGACATAAAACCCGTACATATTAGCCTGCTTTTAGTGCAACTAACATGCATGTATATACTTCTATTTACAGTAAATATATAACGATATTATAAAATGACCAAAACTAATTGAGCGCAAATGGGGTTAATTTGGGGGTGATAACCCGCTACTTATACTTTCGATGAATATAATTGTTTGAAAATTAGCGTTGTATGACTATTTTTAATTTATAAAGGCCAGCATATGCACAACAGAGATGAACGAATAGATAATTACATCGCTAATTCGGCAGATTTTGCCCAACCCATTCTCACACACCTGCGCGAACTGATCCACGACACCTGCCCCGATGTGGAAGAAGCATGGAAGTGGAGTTTCCCGAACTTCGTGTACAAGGGTGCCGTGATGTGCAGTATGGCCGCATTCAAGCAACATTGCACTTTCGGCTTCTGGAAGGCCGCCATCATGCAGGATACAGACAATATCCTTACCATTACGGAGCGTGATGCTATGGGCCATTTCGGCAAAATAGAATGCCTTAAAGATCTGCCTAAGGATGCT
>CAYZKL010000001.1:10793-11651 GCA_964478855.1 uncultured Flavipsychrobacter sp. | reverse complement strand
AATGAGGACGGAATAAAACTGCCTCCAAAACCTAAAGCCACCGATAAGGAGAAAAAGGAGCTGGTGGTGCCTGCTTACCTTACCCGGGAGCTGAAAAAGAATAAGACGGCGGAAAAAGTATTCAATGAATTCAGCTACAGCCATCGCAAGGAGTATATACAATGGATGGAAGAGGCCAAAACCGATGCCACACGTGATAAGCGCCTTGCACAGGCCATAGAATGGATAGCCGAAGGAAAGAACCGCAACTGGAAATACAATAACTGCTGACCAAACCAAATTCGGGGGTATGATTTTTTAGTGCTAATATTAGGTAGCTGTTCACGCTCCGGTAAATAATATTATCACCCCGACTTTGGCCAAAATAATCTCAATAGCTACACAGGTACCTGCACATATGCACGAGCAGGCGGACTTGCTTCATTTTATGGAGGGAGCCTACAATGCTGATGAAAAGCAGAAAAGGATACTCAGTTATTTATACAAGCACAGTGGCATTGAAACACGCTACTCAGTAATACCCGATTTTACATTACCTATGGCTGAGTGGGAGTTCTTTCCCCGCAATGCGCAACTGGAACCTTTTCCCGACCTGGAGCACAGGATGCGGTGGTTTCAGCAACATGCGCTCCCGCTGTCGCTGCAGTCTGCTACCAAATGTATCAATGGCATTATCAGTAAAGATGAGATCACGCACCTGGTAACGGTAAGTTGTACAGGCATGAGTGCACCCGGCCTGGAACTGCAGTTGATGGAAGCTATGGGGCTGAAAGAAGATACCGCACGCACAGCAATCAACTTTATGGGTTGCTACGCTGCAGTGCACGGGCTTAAGATGGCCAACGATATTGTGAATGC
>CAYZKL010000001.1:0-10730 GCA_964478855.1 uncultured Flavipsychrobacter sp. | reverse complement strand
ATAATAAAGGCGCAAAGGTACTGGTGGTATGCACCGAGCTATGCTCGCTACACTACCAGAAAACATTTACAGACGACACCATTACTGCTCCATTATTGTTTGCAGATGGTTCTGCAGCCGTCCTCGTGGTCGATAGCAGTGATCCACACCCGGGCTTGCTGCTGGATAGTTTCTATTCAGAGGTACTGAAGGATGCTAAGAACAGCATGTCATGGAATCTGTCCTCCACCGGTTTTGTAATGACACTTGCCGGCGATGTACCCGAAATATTCCGTGCTGATATCGGCCCGCTCAAAGAAAGGGCCATAGCAAAATCCGGTTATAATGCAGCCGATGTAAAATACAGTTGTATCCATCCGGGCGGCAAGCGCATACTACAGGCTATCGCAGGTGGGCTTTCACTCACCGACCAGGACCTGGAAGCATCTTATACTATCCTGAAAAAATACGGCAATATGTCCTCAGCTACAATTTTGTTTGTACTTCAGGAAATGTGGCCTAATTTGTTGTCCGATCACGGTGCCCATATTTTTGCCGCAGCCTTCGGGCCGGGCCTTACTATGGAAAGCGTAATAATGACCGTAGAATGAACCTTAACCTGAGATCATACGAAAAAGAGCTGCTGGATGCGCCAAACATCCCGTTCAGTGATATTCTTTCCACTATGCAGGAACTGAATATCATCAATACTTTTCTCGGTGGTCACAATATTACACGCAAGGGAGTTGATTTCTTTCTGTCTAAAAAGAAGAACGACGAACCTTTGGTAATTGCAGAGATAGGTTGCGGCGGCGGCGACAACCTTACAACCATTCATAAATACCTCACTGAAAAAGGCATTCCCTTCACATTGATCGGGGTAGATATAAAAGCGGAGTGTATCATATTTGCAGAGCAGCATGCGGCTCCCGGTATTCACTGGATATGCAGCGACTACAGGCTCACGCATTGGCCGGCAGGAAAACCGGATATTATATTTTCATCGCTCTTCTGCCATCACTTTACCGATGAGCAACTACATGCTCAGTTGCGCTGGATGAAAGAAAATACGAATCTCGGATTTTTCATCAACGATATTCACCGCCACCTCCTTGCCTATTATTCCATAGCGGCCCTTACAGGAGTATTTTCCAAATCTCACCTCGTGAAGCATGATGCACCACTCTCGGTAAAAAGAGCATTCAGAAAAAACGATTGGGCAAAAATATTTTCTGTGGCAGGGATCTCTAACTATCATATCTCCTGGCAATGGGCTTTTCGGTATCTCATTTGTTCCGCCAATGAGCAATAGCACTACATACGATGTCATCATTGTAGGCGGCGGACTCGCAGGATTAGCAGCTTCTATTTTATTAGCTCGCAGAAAATACAATGTACTGCTGCTGGAAAAAGAATATTACCCCAAACACAAAGTATGCGGTGAGTACATCAGCATGGAGAGCAAACCTTTTCTGCAAAGCCTCGGCGTGTCTGTAGATGATTCATTACCGGTCATCAATAAACTCCAGGTCACAGATACCAAAGGCAATGAGCTGAATGCATCATTACCACAGGGCGGATTTGGCATCAGCAGGTATATGCTGGATGCGCAACTCGCAACTATTGCTGAGAAGGCAGGAGTAACCTTGCTCACCAGAACACGCGCCGATAGTATCAGCTATACTGCAGATCAGTTTACAGTAACTGCAGGTGGCAATACTTATACGGCAAAGCTGGCTTGTGGTACATGGGGCAAGCGCAGCAATATGGATGTGAAGTGGCAGCGGTCCTTCCTTAAAGAAAAGAACAATGCCCTCAGCAATTATGTAGGTATCAAGTACCACATCAGTCACCCACTGCCGCGTGATGTGGTGAGCCTGCACAATTTCACCAATGGTTATTGCGGCATATCGCCAATAGAAGATGACAGGTATTGCCTCTGCTACCTTACTACCGCTGCAAACCTGCACAGCAATGCCAATGATATAAAAAAGATGGAGCAGCAGGTGCTCATGAAAAATCCGTTACTGGAAGAAGTATTTAATAATGCAATGTTCCATTATGACACCCCCTTGGCCATCTCGCAGGTAAGCTTCGAGCAGAAAGAACAGGTATATGACCATGTGCTGCTGTTGGGCGATGCCGCAGGCATGATAACACCGCTATGCGGCAACGGCATGAGCATGGCGCTCCATGCAGCTAAGCTCGCAGATGGCATCATCGACTCATTTCTCAAGGGGAGGAGCACTCGCCTGCAAATGGAGCAGGATCATACGAGAGCATGGAAGCAGGTATTTTCTCGCCGCCTTACTCTGGGCCGTATGGTGCAGAATAATTTTGGCAGGGATATGGTCACATCATTATTCATCAAAACTGCAAAGGCAATCCCCTACCTGCAAAAAGTATTGATCAACGGAACTTCCGGCAAGCCATTTTGAGAATGTCTTCTCAAAACAAAACCCGCCATTAAGGCGGGTTTGTTATTGCAATTCTTATTTACTGATTATGCTTCCATGTAGCTTTCTGTAGGCTCGCAGGTACATACCAGGTTACGGTCGCCATACGTGTTGTTCACACGGGCTACGCTTGGCCAGAACTTGTTGTTCTTCACCCAATGCAGCGGGAAGGCTGCCTGCTGGCGGGTATATACATGGTTCCATTCGTCTGCAGTGATCACAGCCTGCGTATGTGGTGCATTCTTCAGCACGTTATCTGTTTTATCAGCACGTCCTTCTTCTACATCACGTATTTCAGCACGTATGCCCAACAGTGCATCGCAGAAACGATCCAACTCTGCTTTGTCTTCGCTTTCTGTTGGCTCTATCATTATTGTTCCTGCCACAGGGAAGCTCATCGTAGGTGCGTGGAAGCCGTAATCGATAAGGCGCTTGGCCACATCTTCTGCTTCTATTTCTGCACTCTTCTTGAACGGGCGCAGATCCACGATGAACTCATGCGCACATGTTCCGCCATGTCCGGTGTACAGTATGTCGAAATCATTTTGCAAGCGCGCACGCATATAGTTTGCGTTCAGTATTGCATACTCAGTAGCTTTGCGTACACCTGTAGCACCCAGCATACGTATGTAGCCGTATGATATCAGCAATATACTTGCAGAGCGATAAGGTGCCGCAGATACTGCATGTACAGGGCCTTCAGGCAGGTTCACATGCGATGGCAGGAATGGCTCAAGGTGCTTCTTCACACAGATCGGGCCCATGCCGGGTCCGCCACCACCGTGTGGTATCGCAAATGTTTTGTGCAGGTTCAGGTGGCATACATCAGCGCCTATCAGGCCCGGAGCAGTAAGCCCTACCTGTGCGTTCATGTTCGCACCATCCATATATACCTGGCCACCATGCTGGTGTACTATGTTGGTTATTTCTTTTACTGATTCTTCGTAGATACCGTAAGTAGATGGATAAGTGATCATGATACCTGCAAGGTTTGCAGCATACTGTGTTGCTTTTGCTTTCAGGTCATCTACATCTATATATCCGTTCTCCAGTGCTTTTACTACTACTACTTTGTAGCCCACCATCACAGCGGATGCAGGGTTGGTACCATGCGCAGATATCGGTATCAGTATTACATCACGGTGTCCTTCATTACGGCTTTCGTGGTAGCCACGTATTGCCAGCAGTCCGGCATACTCACCTTGCGCACCACTGTTCGGCTGCAGGCTGCATGCGTCAAATGCTGTGATCTCGCACAGGTAGTCCGACAGTTCTTTTACGATCTGCAGGTAACCTTCGGTCTGGTCCGTTGGTGCAAAAGGATGCATCCTGCTCCAGTGTACCCAGCTCAGCGGCATCATTTCTGATGCGGCATTCAGCTTCATCGTACAGCTACCCAGCGATATCATACTTGTGTTCAGGCTCAGGTCCTTGTTTTCCAGCATCTTCAGGTAGCGCATCATCTGCGTTTCGCTGTGGTGGCTGTTGAACACCTGGTGCGTGAGGAATGTGCTGGTACGGGTCAATGAAGTAGGAATGTGTGTCAGTGCTATATCTTCATCTACACTGAATGTTGATGGTTCATCAGCATGAGTGAATACACTTACTATATCCAGCACATCACGGAAGGTAGTGGTCTCATCAAGCGATATGCCTATGCTGCCATCCTTGTGATACTGGAAGTTGATGCCCTTAGCTACTGCTATCTCACGAACAGCCGCTACATCCGCGCCCGTAATATTGATCGTATCGAAGTAGCTGTTGCTGTGAAGTTTCAATCCCGCTTCTGTTATTGCAGTACCAAGTGCCTGTGTAAATGCAGCTACACGCTTTGCTATATTCTTCAGTCCGGCAGGACCATGGTATATGGCATACATTGCAGCCATATTAGCCAGAAGTGCCTGTGCAGTACATATGTTCGATGTTGCTTTCTCTCTCTTAATGTGTTGCTCACGGGTACCCAGTGCCATACGCAGTGCACGGTTTTCATGTGCATCAATGCTCACTCCTATGATACGGCCCGGTATCTGCCTCTTGAAGTCATCCTTTGTAGCAAAGAATGCAGCATGTGGTCCGCCAAAGCCCATTGGTACACCAAAGCGCTGAGCACAGCCTACTGCTGCATCAGCACCCAGTTCGCCCGGAGGAGTAAGCAATGTAAGTGCCAGCAGGTCTGTTGCCATTACTACATAGCCACCCGCTTCATGCACGGTAGCTATAAAGCCACGGAAATCCTGTATGCTGCCCCTGCCATCCGGGTATTGTACTATCGCACCAAAGTAAGTAGTATCTATATCTGCCACACGGAAATCACCGAATACAATGTCTATACCCAATGGTGTAGCACGCGTGATCAGTACATCCTTTGTCTGTGCATATACATCATGGTCAACAAAGAATTTCGGGCGTGCCGCATTCTTGGCATCCTTGTTCAGTGTGTGGAAGAACATGGTCATTGCTTCTGCTGCCGCAGTAGCCTCATCCAGCAGCGATGCGTTGGATATCGGCAGATCGGTCAGGTCACTTACCATTGTCTGGTAGTTCAGCAGGCTCTCCAGGCGGCCCTGGCTTATCTCGGCCTGGTACGGAGTGTACTGTGTGTACCATCCCGGGTTTTCAAATACGTTGCGCAATATCACGCTTGGCGTATGGGTATCAAAATAACCCTGGCCTATATAACTCCTTAATACTTTATTCTTTTGCGATACCTCTTTCAGTGCGTGCAGGTATTCCGCTTCGCTCTGTGCGCCCGGCAGTCGCAGCTTGTGATCCATACGTATCGACTGCGGTACAGTGCGGCTGATCAGTTCATCCATACTGGCTACTCCTATGGTATCCAGCATCGCGCGGGTATCATGCTCACCGGCAGGTCCTATATGCCGTCCGGTAAATTCATCGTTCTGAAGAGATAATAAATTCATAAAAGGTATAAATATTTAGTGGAAAGTATTAAGAATAAAGAGGTGCAAAGATAAATGAATTACAGCAATTTTATGAATGACGCATATCAGTTTGTTAGGTTTGCTGCTAATAACAAAGCGGCCATGTTTTGCAACATGGCCGCTTATAGCAATACTTTATACTTATATATTATTTGATTTTGATCACAGCACGGCGGTTTCTCGCACGTCCTTCACTTGTCTTATTGCTCGCTACAGGGTTTTTAGTACCATGTCCTACGGTCTTTATCTTACCTGTTACACCTTGTTTGCGCAGGCTGTTCTTCACCGCATTTGCACGTTTTTTAGACAGAGCTTTGTTATAAAGTGCAGTACCGGTAATATCAGTATAGCCATGTACTACCAGTGTAGATTTGCTCTCGGCTACTTCCTTTGCAGCAGCTTCAATTATCGGCTTAGACTCCGGCTTGATGGTAGTTCTGTTCAGGTCAAACAGTATCGGGGTAGATATATCTATACTTTCTTCAGGTTCCGGCTGCACATAAGGGCTAGCCACCGGTGCTGGTTCTTCCTCTGCAGGTTCTTCAGGAGCTACCGGTACCTGTGCTTCTTCTTTCTTCCTGTTGAAGTAGAAACGTACACCTACGTTAACGCCATAATTATGATTCTTAGCTTCAGTAACACCATTCGTTAGCGAACTATACTCACCAAGTTTGTTGGTAATACGGTAACTGCCCGATGCCGATGGCTGCATATCCTGGTAGATGTAATATACACCCAGGTTCAATGCTGCATTATCACACAATGATATGCTGATCGCAGGCCTTACTATTGCACCTACAGATAACCCATTATAAGATACGCTGCCGGTAGTATTCTTTGGTTGCACACCCAGGCCCACATTATAGCCCTGGCTGCGAAGCTGGTTGAAATAATATTGAACATCACCTGAAGAGTGGTCGCTCAGGTACCTGCTCTTGGTGATCAACAGATCGCTTGAACCCGGTACAGGTGAGTTATCGAATACTGCTACACTGCTGTTGCCGGTAGTTGTGTATTTATAAATAGCTTCATAATCAAACGAAGCATCAGCAGTATAGTTGCTCTTTACCCCTACATTGAATAATAAGCCCGCATCAGCAGTAAAACCTACCTTATTAGTTATTTTCTTTTGGTATTTCAGCACCAGCGGTATGTTCCAGCTCGACATACGCAGCGATTCGTTGATCCTGTTTGAAGTAAGTACCTGCCTGAATGTATTCCTGAAAACATCCGTTGACAGATATTCTACATGAAACTGGTCTAGTGAAATGTTTCCACGCTGTGCCATATACATGATACCGGTACCCACACCCCAATGCTGCTTCTTATCAAAGAAGTAACCCAGTTGTGCTTCCACGCCAAATGACGAGCCTTTATCAAATTTCACCTCACCGATCTTTGTGTTAAGTGCATTAGAATAATTACCGGCCAGGTTTGTGGTCGTGATATTCTGATTCAGCAATCCGCCCATCAGGTTCACATCCACTACCCACCTCGACATTCTCTGTTCAGGCTTGGTTATCTTATTGCCAGGCACATAATCAAACTCAGGGGTGATATTCTGCGCATTAACCTGCAGTATTCCCGTTGCAGCAATAAATAATAGTAATTTTTTCATCAATTTTGTTTTAGAAACGATCATTATCCTTTAATAAACCTTGCAGACGCTACTTTCACACCATCCTGTGTGCAATTGATCATGTAGCATCCCGCAGGCAGATCAGCAATATCAAATTGTATGCTATTAACCGATCCTGACCGTGTTTTAACTGTTTGTCCGAAAATGTTGATCACTGTAAATTCTGTAGTAGCGCTTTGCATACCTTCCATATTTACAGTCACCGTGCTTGTAGCAGGGTTAGGGTAAACTTCCAGTGTTGCATTTGCTTTCATAGTATTTGCAGTTGCCGTTGGTGCGTTGTAATATATTTTCTGCGTGCAGCCATTCTTTGTCACACGTACCCAATAGTAATACCTTGAAAAATCCGGTGTGCTATTCACATAGCTCTGGAAGGTTTCTATACCCGGTATTATTGGCTGCAGTGTGTTCTTTTCTTCATAACCCCACTGGTAGTGATTCACGGTATTATCCAGGTACACAAACTGTGAGTTTGTATAGATCACAGATGCAGGTTGGAATATTTGATTGTTGCCTACGATAACTTCAAAAGAATCGTTCACAACACAATTTGATCCTGCACCATAAGTAAGTGTGATCAGGGCAGTACCCGGATTGTTGAAGTGTACCAGTATATTACTGCCTGTACTACCTGTACCTGCTAAGGTAGCATTGTACACATGCCATGTGTATGCAGCACCCGCAATAGTTGTTGCCGCACTGAAATTCTGGTATAGCATACCGGCACATGCAGTTGATGGTGTATTGGTAACAATACCTGTTGCAGGCAATGATGGATTCACCAGCACATTCACATTACGGTTAGACGTACATCCGTTTGCGCTCAGCATAAATGCATATACTACGCTTACCGGGCCTGATGCACTGTTGGTCAGCACCTCATTGATGTTACCTGTACCTGCTGATGTAGCAGGAGATATTCCTCCTACCGCAGCACGGCTCCACGAGAATGTAGTACCTGATGTAGGTGTGGTAGGTACATAAGTGAATGTAGCACCACCGCAGATAGTATCATTTAATTTAGATGAAAGTCTTGGTGTAGGATGCACATTTACTACCACATTAGCAGCAGGGCCTGCGCAACCACCTGCTGTCAGGTTGTACACGTAAGTCACAGGTACTGTATAGTTTGTTGAGTTGTTCAGCACTTCGCTAATGCTGCCTGTGCCGGTTGATGTTGGTGTAGATATGCCACCTGTAAACGATCTGCTCCAGGTAAATGTTACGCCGCCTGTAGCACTGGTAGGTGTGTAGTTGAAGAATGCGCCGTCGCATATTGATGCCGGTGTGCGGGTACTGCTCAGTGTTGGTGATGGATTGACAGTAACAACGATCGTTGTTGTATCAAAATCAAAACTATCAGAAACGATTACGCTGAATGAGTCAAGGCCACTGTAGCCTGTCGTTGGCTGATAAGTAAGCCCGGATGGCGATACAGGTGCTCCGGTAGCAGTATCAGCGGTATTGAATCCGCCAAGTGTACCATGCAGCGGACCCGCTATCACAGACCATATTTGCGTTTGTCCTACATCCGGATCGGTTACGGTAAGTAATGAGTTGATAGAACGTGGCGCTATGTTTGCGCATACGCTCATACCCTGCCTTGCTCCGTTCACAAACGTAGGCGCTGTATTCTGCGCTACCACATTCATGCTCAGCAACAAGCCACTGCAAAACAGCAATGCCTTCATCAACTTACTTCCTTTCCTGCTCTCTTTCTGCTCTCCGCTATTCAAAAAATATCCTTCACGCATAGACTTAGTTTATCGAATAATCCCGAAAAATACACAAAAAACCAGTAAATGCAATATTATTACAAAATATTTTAATTAGAATGCTGCCCCATTACCGTTTTATAGTTCCCTCGGCATCTGCTGTTATCAACAATGCATTAAAATTTAACATTATTCATCTTCTTACTGGGCAGGATAATGATAGATAATCCCTACTTTTACCTTACAAAAGCTCAAAACTTATGAAAAAGACTTTCTTCCTGTTATCTATAGCTGCTTTCCTGTTCTGCACCCTTACAGCCGGTGCCCGTCCTAAAGGTGAAGCAGGTATCGACTTTTTCGATAAAACCTGGAAAGAAGTGAGCAGTAAGGCACGTGCAGAGCATAAACTTATCTTCCTCGATATATACGCTTCATGGTGCGGACCATGCAAAATGCTGAAAAGGGAAACTTTTACCAATAAAGCAGTAGGCGACTACTTCAATGCCAATTTTGTCAATACTTCATTCGATGGCGAGAAAGGTGATGGCGTAATGCTGGCCAAAAAATATGGCATCCAGGGTTACCCGGCCTTGTTCATATTGGATGCTGATGGCAATATTGTCAACTCTACAATGGGCTTCCTCCCTCCCAATGAATTGCTGAAATTCGGCAAAGACGCCAAAAAGAGATAAAGTGCATGTCAGCACAGCCCAATAATCCGCTACACGGTATTACGCTCGAGCAGATCCTCAATCATCTTGTACACCACTATGGCTGGGAACAGATGAATGAGCGTGTGCGTATCAATTGCTTTTTCGAGAATCCAAGTATCAGTTCAAGCCTTAAGTTTCTGCGCAAAACTCCCTGGGCACGCAAAAAAGTAGAAGACCTTTATATAGAAAGCCTCGGGTAGATCACTTTATACCTTTCCACACTTCGTTCCACAATTTCATCAGCTGTATTTCCACAATATGGGTAAAGTATTTACTGCCATATAGTAAGCGACTCCTTCCTGCTCACACTGCGTATTAACTTATAATTATAACGCTGTAAGGCTTTCCATCAAAATTTTGTTAACGTCACCCACGTTATCAATTCCTGGCATGGTCTGGCATACCTTTTGTATTACCAGTATCATACAACAATAAATCATTCACCACTATAAAACATTTTGTTATGAAGAGCAGAGCGATCAAATACTTCAGCAAGAACAGGGCATTGAAAATACTGGAACACCCAACAAAGGTTGACCTGAAAACATTGCTCAGCGCCACTTTCGCTATATCACGCAGCCGTGTTGTGAAAAATCACATACACGATACCCTGCAGGAATTGAACTCCCATTTCTATAAGCTATCTGCATAAATAGAGCAGTGAGGGTATGCGCTATCGCTGCCCTCACTGATTTTTTCTTTCGTATACACATGCGGTAACTAAACTGCGTGGAGCTGACAGGATTGTGCAGTACTTTTCAATACATCATTCTTATTCCTTAATGACTTTCGCATGAGTTGATCATGCTTTTCTATATAGATTAAGGTTGAAACAAAAAGAGCCCCCGGAATTTCCGGGGGCTCTGTATTTTACTTTAGTTTTTAGTTTTTGAACTGAGGTATCAGCTCCTGTGCCAGTTTCACCAGTTTGGCTATTCCTTCTTCAGGTAGATTACCTTTTTTGAATTCCTTCAGTACATCGCTGTGCTTCTGCTCCATCTGCATCAGGAACATATCTTCAAATGCACGAACATTTTTCAGCGGCACTTCACGGATCAGGTTATTCGTACCCAAGTAGATGATAGCAACCTGTTTTTCAACGCTATATGGTGTGTACTGTGGTTGTTTCAGAATTTCCACGTTACGGCCACCTTTATCAATGATGTTCTTGGTTGTAGCATCCAGGTCACCACCGAATTTAGAGAATGCTTCCATTTCACGGTACTGAGCTTGGTCAAGTTTCAGCGTACCTGCTACTTTCTTCATCGATTTGATCTGTGCGTTAC